>CAZINO010000037.1:0-3785 GCA_964540625.1 uncultured Lishizhenia sp.
TCTCGGCTTGCCAAGCAACACCTTCCGTTGACAAAACGAAAGGTCCCAAAACCTGCTTTTGCGAAGAAGATACACTTATCAATCAGTTTACCACCTCCTGCGATACCACAATTTTAAAGAATAATTCAAAATTGTATTGGCAATTCAATTGCGACCGCATTTGGTTAACACTTGAAAATAAAAGCGGACATAAAAAAACAATTCATACTGTGCCAATCGAATTATACCCATATACCGATAGGCTTGGCTATGACCTGATCAAAGAATTTGACAATGTTTTATTGTTCAGTTATGGTTGTTCTGCGACAGCGCCTTGCAGGTTTATTCTTTTGGACAAAAAAACTGGTAATAAGAAGCGCGAATTCAATATGCTGCTCGGCGTATGGCAAGCAGATAACTATCCATTTGATTTTTTGGTCGATTTAGAGCAGCAACAACTGCATGTCTATTTCGTAAATGAACAACGGAGCATTCATTTCCCCCTCAAAGAGCAGCCCATGGCTACTGCGTATCCCGATCAGCAGTTTAGTGACTTGAAAGTACAGAATAATATACTTACCATGATTTACGAGACGAATGGAGGTGAGGATCAAGAAATAAGGATCGATTTAGATTAAATTACTTTGAAAAGAGCAAAGGATAATCTTCTCCGATTAAGAATACCGAAGTTTTCACTAATTTAATATCATGAAAATCAATAGCTTAATTTTCCTTCTTTTGCTGAGCAGTTCTGCTTTTGGGCAAATGCAATTTTTGGGTTTTGACCACAACTATTGTCCTGACGCGATGTCTATGAATTATACTTTTACCAATTGGTTCAATCAGCTATCGGAGCAAGGCGGTTTTCATATTTACCGCGACGGCGTAGAGGTGCATAATGGTTCGGCTTCACTGCCCAATATACCTACTTGTGTGGATTTAAAATTCGTTAATGACGGTGTGGGCTTCATGGTATTGCGAACGCCATTAGAACATCATCGGTTGTATCGTACCGAAGACTACGGCCAAACTTGGCAAGATATTTTATCCTCAAACGCAGGGCCCTATTATGCGGGTTTGTATGTCATCAATGACTGGACCGCCTATATGGTGACTTACTATTTTTCGGATATCCAAAAAACAGTCGTAGTTTCTAGAGGAAGCACTATTCCAACCAATCAGGATGCGCATTTTATCCTTGACAATACTGTTAACACGGATTTTTTTGAAACGGATTCTTTACTCAATGCCGATCGTTGCGGTGCAGATTCCTTGCAGTTTGCATTTGTGAGCAACGGAGACACTATAAATTACTATATCAATTTCAATGTCATTAATGCAAGTATACAATCGTTACAGCCCGATGATAAATCACTTGTAGTTTATCCAAATCCTGCGCATTCAAAATTTACTTTACAAGTACCACAAGGTATTTTCATTCAAGATATGCGTCTGGTGAATTTGTCTGGTCAAGAGGTGGCTAACTTTGACCATCAGCTACAAAACGGTGATTTCCAGATTGAGGCACTTCCACCCGGACTTTATGTTTTATTGACACGAACACAGCATGGGTTTTATCAAAATAAACTAACTATTGAATAACGCGTAAAATCAGCAACAATGAATAGATTTATTAAAGGCGGCAAACAAAGACTATATGAAGTTATTGGCTAGTTTGTGTTTTTTTTGGGTCTTGGCATTTAATTCATTGGCACAAGCAAATGTTCAACTCTCTATGACGGATTCTTCCAATTTGGTCGATATGTATCAGGAGGTATTATCAAAAAATCAAATAGGTGTCGTTTTTACTTATGGGCAGTGGTATTCATGTGGCGAAACCCAGGCAGATTTGATTTATCTTGGAGAAATTCATTCAACTCATGGCGTGTATAAAATAATGACCTCAAACTTTTCCTGGGGGCTATCTCGCCGTGCTACATGCAGAATTCTAGTTTTCAACCAAGGCAACCGACTTCTTGGCAACTACTACGTCAATATGTCAGACTTACCTGAGAAAATTGAGGGCAATGAGCTCGTGTTTTTACATTCGACAGACCTGGACTGTGACCAAAACCTTCAAACTAGAATTTCATTTAAAAATGGAATACCTAAAAGAATTTTTATTGAATGCATTGCCAATAGCGGTCAGGTTTATACTTTCGAACGTGATTACCCTAAGTTTGTATTGAAAGAATAAATTTTTAGTCTGCATGAAAAACATAGGTTTACTCCTCTTACTTGTATTCAAAATATCTTTTGGATACAGCCAAACAGATAACTTTCAAACGTACTTAGACAGTGCCAAGAATTTATTTAAAAGTGCAGCCAATTTGAGTGGAGAGGAATTGCAACATTTTGACTACCAGAACATTTTGCCTTTGCTCAATGAAGCTATTGCTCTGAACGGACAATCTGCTGAAGCGTATTATTACATGGCTTATACCTACAGCCGAATGAATTCAATGGATGCCAATGGCTTACTTGATATGAATTTAGAATGGGTTCAAAAAGCTTCTGATGCCCTGAAAAAATGTATAACAATAGCGCCAAATTATACGGGTGAGATCATTGCTTTAGACCCGTATTCTAAACTTACTTCAGAATGGGGTGCTTTGGCTGCTAGTTATTTATATGACAACAAGCAACAGGCTGCGCGCTCAACATTTATTGAAGGCAAAAATCAAGGTGGGTTTAGTGAATTTTTACTGGCCATTCATAGAAAAACGCTCGATGCTTGTGCTCCCAACGCCCTACTCATTTCATCAGGGGACATACAGTTTTTTCCACTCATTTATTTGCAAGTGGTAGAAGCTTACAGAACAGATGTCGCTATTATTGACGCTGGCTTGTTGCATACAGATTGGTATGCTTCTTTTTTGAGCGACAACAATATAGTACAATTTGATTTGCCCAACGATAGCCTTAAAAGCATTTCATATCTAGAATGGCCAGCGCAAAATCAAAATATTGGTAAGTTCACTTGGCAAGTTCCTCCCAGCTTATATGACCAATATTTACTGCGAGGCAACCGACTACTGCTGAGCTTAATAAAGCAAAACAATTTTGAGCGCGAGGTATGTTTTGGCGCTTTTTTTCCGCAAGATTCGTGGCTTGGATTGCAAGACTATTGTGATCAGCACTTATTTGTCAACGTACTGAACCCTTCCAAAAAAGGAAAGCTGAATTTTAATACCTGTAAGGAGGAATTTATTTTTTTGCTTGACACTTCGAGGAGTACAATCAATTTGCATAGTGTCAACGAACTTCAAATGTACGATATTTATTATCAGGGCATGTATGAAGTCATTCATAAATATTTTTCAAAGTCAAAGAAGGCCGAAGAATTACTTGAAATTATTGATGCTGCACCTGTTCACTAATGGTATTTTGGCATTCACCCGATTGGTATAGTCTTTTATATGTTGTTATATTTGAACCACACACAAACCTTTTATTGATTAACATACCATGAGCGAAATCAACATAGACAACTACCTAGATAGCCACTATATTCACCGCAGCAATTGGTTGCGCGCGGCTGTACTTGGTGCCAACGACGGCATTATTTCAGTTTCTAGTTTGGCAATTGGTGTAGCGGCTGCCAGTACGGCAAGAGAACCGATTGTCTTGGCAACGGTTGCAGGTTTGGTTGCAGGCGCATTATCTATGGCTGCTGGTGAGTACGTTTCAGTCAGTTCGCAGACCGATACCGAAAAGGCCGATATTGAAAGAGAAAGGCAAGAATTAGAAGAAATGCCCGAAGAAGAATTGCAAATCTTAGCACAGATTTACGAGCAACGTGGCCT
>CAZINO010000037.1:3885-14364 GCA_964540625.1 uncultured Lishizhenia sp.
ATTTTACGCATCACTATTTGGGGAAGTATTGCCATGGCATTGTCTGCAGGTGTTGGCTCCTTATTTGGCGTAAATGTTTGATAATCCAAGGTATATAAAATTGCGTTTTTCGCAATTCTAGCTGCTTAACTTGCTATTTTCGATTGGGTTAAGCAAATCAGATTTTTTAAATTCGAGGTATGAAAAATTCCTTGAATCTATTACTTTTTGCATTTTTTGCATCGATTTCTACGCTGAGTTTTGGTCAGATTAGTAAATTAGAAATCACCAACACCAATACAGCTCAGGTTAAAAAAATCAAAGCAATGACTGAAATTGTGGTGTTCACTTCAACTGGTACTTTCGAAGGGCCGTTGGTTTTTTTGAATGCAAATACCATTCAAGTTGGTGTGTTTCAAGTGCCGCTTTCGGACATACAATGCATCATGCATAAAAACAAAAAAGCAGGCGTGGCCTGTTTGGCGGTTGGCTCAGTGATGTGCGCTTCAGGTGCCATTTCCTATGCATGGATTTCATTTTGGAATAGCTTTGGGCTGCTACTTGATAAAGATTTTACAACCTCTGTTTACTTAATGGCTGGCGGTGCTGCCACCTTCGTTTCCGGTATCTATTTGTTATCTCACAAAGCAGCCTATCCAAATACAAAATACAGTTATCGAATTGTTCTTTAAAAATTAATTGGATCAACATGAAACCTCATTTCCTATTCTTCATCGCTTCATTGCTCATTTGCTTAAATAGTTGGTCTCAGGTTCGGGTCTTGCAAGTCGAAAATCGGAAAAGTGGAGAGCAGATAATTATACCGCCTAGTACAAAAGTAGTTTTGACAACCATAAATAATAGATATCATGGTTCCCTCTTATTGCTATCTGATTCTTTAATTCAAGTCGATTCGGATGTATTTTTATTGAATGATGTGAATAGTCTTCAAGTTGTAAAAAATAATAGAGGAAAGACACGAATTGGGCTCGAGCTGCTTATCTTAGGTTCTGCGGGCATCGTAACCGGTGGAGTAGTTGCCATTGCTGCATCAATTTCTAACTTTTGGGGAACAATTACAGACAATACAATTGGTTCTACAGCCGCCAATCCAGCCTATGGAATTGGGATAATGACGCTCGGTACTGCTACCGCTGTCTCTGGTATTGTGGTATTAGCAAAGCGCGAAAGTTATTCTAAATCAAAATATCAGTTTGAAATTCTGAGTAAATAAAATGAACTATGAAAAATCTTATTTTTCTTCTTTTCTTCCAAGTTGCAATTCCTTTGATTTATGCACAGAATAAGGAATTAAAAATTCAAGATATACATTCAAAAAAAACGTACGTCTTGAAGCCAAATAAAACGTTGAGATTACAAACCAAAACCGAAATCATAAAAGGCCGTTTCCAAATAGTATCGGATACAACCATTTTAATATCGGGAAGCACCGTTGCATTAAATGAAATTATCAGTTTGAAAGCAAATCCCAAAAAGAAAATAACTTCTGGAGTGCTTCTCCTTTCTGCTGGTTCTGGATTGTTAATTGGTGGAATTATCGACAGATCGCTTACTTCAACAATAGCGGCCTACGGCGCATTTTTTTCTATTATCACCAATACGCCGAGTTATTATGTGGCTCCTGATTACACAACCTCAAATGTTTTGATTGGTTCTGGTGTAGCTACTATGAGTCTGGCTGTTGGTATTTTATGTCATAAACATGTATTTGATATGAAAAACAACAAGATTGAGGTTGTAGTCATTACTCATTAATTTCTAATCCTCTATGAACATTTGCCGCATACTATTATTTTTCGCATCATTCCTAATTGGCCTCAGTTGTTGGTCCCAAGAGCGCGTCTTGCAAGTCGAAAATATTGAAACAGGCAAGAAAGTTTATATTAAGCCCCAGCAGAAAATTAGACTCATTGTATCGAGCGATACGCTTAAAGGAAGATTTTCCATTGAATCTGATTCAACTTTGAGCATTGGAAATCAAACGATTGCAATGAATTCAATTAGCTCAATTATAAACAGAGAAGTCAAAAAAGGCATGACATGTGTTGTTTTGGGAAGTGTAGGAGTTTTTTCGGGTGTCGTTTATTATATAGTAACTAGTCTCACTTCTGCTTTTGGATCTGCTTTAGGAAGCGCATTTGGTGAGGGACCAATTTCTGCCAATTATACTGCCCCCATTTTGTTAATTGGCGGTAGCTCAGCCACCTTTGTAACCGGAACCGTCTTGTTGCTGCGCAAACAGGTTTATCCAAATAGTGAATTTCGATACCAACTCATCATAAACAATACGCTGTGAATCCTGAATAATCATTTTTTTAGAAAGTAGGAAAATTCCTAAATTCGTTTCAATGAAAACACCTGGAACAACCGTTGAGGAAATTTTAGCCAATATTCCGGAGGAACGAAAAGAGGCTTTCTACAAGCTCCATCAAACAATAGTAGATCATTTACCCGCTGGGTTTGAGCCTGGCATTAGTTATGGTGGTTTGGGTTATGTTGTACCTCATCGTTTGTATCCTGCAGGTTATCACTGCAAGCCTACAGAGCCACTGCCATTTGCGGGTCTGGCTTCGCAAAAGAATAGCATTAATTTTTACCATATGGGTATTTATTCTGATCCAGACTTAATGGATTGGTTTTTAGCTGAATATCCCAAACACTCGAGTCAGAAATTGGATATGGGCAAGAGTTGTATCCGCTTTAAAAAACCCGAGCACATTCCTTATCAATTGATGGGTCAACTTATGGAAAAAATGACTGCCGAACAATGGATAGCTCTATATGAGCGTATTTTAAAGAAGTAAATTTTATCTTTGTTATAAATAAAATTTATGTCTGAAGAATTACAAAAGTGCCCATCGTGTGAGTCACCATATGGCTATGAAAGTGGAGATGGCCAATACACTTGCCCAGAATGTTCATTCGAATGGTCGCTTGCGGACGTCGCTGCTAACGATGAGCTTGTTGTGCTCGATGCGAATGGTGCACGACTGCAAAATGGAGATTCCGTGGTGGTGGTCAAAGATTTACCAGTAAAGGGCGCTCCGAAACCTGTAATCAAGGCCGGGACGAAAGTCAAAAATATCCGTCTCAACGACGGCGACCACAACATCGATTGCAAAATAGATGGCTTTGGCGCCATGGGCCTCAAGTCCGAGTTCGTGAAGAAAGCGTAAAAAACAAAATAGTACTTTTTACCATATTCTTCGATTAATTAACTTACTTTCAATGGATTAAATCTGTTGAAATGTTTACAAATGCATTTAAGTCACGCTTTGAAAAGCTGACACTCTATTTTGGTATTACTGCATTTTTGGTGCATTCAGCGCTTATTTTTGCTTTGCGAATTGGGCTTCTCGATTCGCAATATTTTCCAGAAAATCTCTTCGGGAATCCTTTTGCAGCCTTGTTTTCTCCTTTCAGTTCATTGTTGGTTTATGAGGTCTATTTACTGATTTTCTACCTGCGCCAGAGCTATACCAAAAGTGTAGCAAAGCAACTCGAAATCATGGCGCTCATCCTCTTGCGCAACTGTTTTAAAGATATCGGCCAACTCACAGATGGCAAAGTATCCTTACTAAATAGCGAGTTACTGAAAGACCTAACAGGTTTTGTCGCTTTGCTTTTATTGGTTTGGATATTTTATCACTTAGATGCCAAACGCACAGAAATCAAATACGAACTCACGGAAGCCTTTATCAAACTCAAAGAGCGCATGTCTGTATTTCTTTTGTTGGTTTTCTTTGCACTCTCCTTCTATTCTTTCTCCACTTGGCTGGTCGATTTAGTCAAGTATGCCGACAACCATGCTGCCCTCATGGATCCTTCTCATATTTTTTATACCGAATTTTTTACCTTACTCACTTTTGTCGATGTCCTCTTGCTATTGAGCAGTGCCAAAAATCTCCAGAATACCATTTTGGTGGTCCGCAATTCAGGTTATGTATTGGCTACCTTTCTAGCGCGCATATCCTTTTCACTTGAAGGATGGGAACGAATTATTTTAATTGTGCTGGGTGCACTCATTGCCGTCTTCATGCTTTGGATCAGTAGAAGAAGTGTATTTTTAGCAGCTGAAAAGGAATATAAATGAAACTTACCCACGACGAGCGCATCGCGCAAATGACTTTTGCAACTGTATATCCTTTGTATCTCGCAAAAGTGGCGCGTAAGGGTCGGACCAAAGAAGAATTGCATCGGGTGATCACTTGGCTGACCAATTTCGATGAAGATCAAATTCAAGCACTCATCGAAGAAAAAGTTTCTTTTGAAGTATTTTTTGAACGCGCCCATTTGCATTCGAACGCTATTTTAATTACTGGGCTTATTTGCGGTTATCGTATTGAGGAAATCGAAAACCAACTCACCCGCAAGGTCCGCTATCTTGATAAATTAGTAGATGAATTAGCGAAAGGAAGAAAAATGGAGAAGATTCTAAGAACAGAAATGTAAGGCAATGGTAAATTTTCAACGCATCTTGTATTTAAGTAGTGTGCTCTTCTTTTTTTTAAGTTGCGCCGACAAATTCAAGGAAAACAAAGAAATCAAAACAACTTGCCCAACGGGTGTAGAACCTATTCAAAAGGTCTTGTTTATCGGTTGGGATGGTGTTAGAACTGATGCGTTGCTCCAAGCAACCACACCTCATTTGGATAGTTTACTGGACGAATCTATCTATTGTTGGAATGTAGATAGGGGGCCATATACGGTAAGTACGCCAGGTTGGTCGACGCTTTTACATGGTGTTTGGCCCAATAAACATGGGCTTACAGAAAATTCGTTCAAAAAGAACCGTTATAAAAAGTACCCAGATATTTTCACAATTTTACACGACTACAAACCGAATTTAGGCCTGGCGACACTTAGTAATTGGGATGCCTTTCTTCAAATTACTGCCAATGAAACCTATGCGCAGCGTTTTGACACTGACCCCTTGATGTTAGCCGAAGCTTTAAAGTTATTGGACAATTGTACGCCAGATGCCATGTTGCTACATTTTGATTTCCCAGACGATACCGGGCACGAATTCGGTTTTTCACCAAGTGTGTTGGAATACCAGAATGCCATTGAAGTTTGTGATCATTATTTGGGTCAGTTGATGAATAAGATCTATTGGAGAGAAGCTAATTTTGGAGAAAAATGGTTGGTTGTGCTCACTACTGATCATGGCGGGGAGGGTACCGGTCATGGTAATCAAGATGATTTACCACAAACCAGAAAAGTATGGTACGTTGTTCGTAGTCCGGAATTTACCACCACACAAAAAACGGCTGGCCTAAGCGTAGATATTTTGCCGAGTATGCTCAAATGGCTCAATTGCCCCTATACGCAATACGATTTTGATGGAACAGCACTGTTCTGAGATCAAAAGTTTATCTAATTAACTTTATAACTAAGTATCATTCACAGAAAGCCTTTTTTGACCTAAATTTGAATGATAAAATTCAAGAAAATGAAGTCCGTAACTCTCTTTTTTGCGTGTTCCTTGCTCTTGCTTGCCTGCAACCGCAGCACCTGCGAAAATGCACAAGCAGCTACTATTGTCGATTACACAGGGCTTGATGGTTGTGGTTTAGTCATCCAGCTTCAGAATGGAACCGTTCTTGAACCAGTCAATCTCAATGATTTCAATTTGACGCCAACTGACGGCATGAAAGTTTGGGTAAAATACCACGAAATAGCAGGCGGCAGTATTTGCATGGTAGGCCAAATTGTAGAAATAGATTGTTTGGCTAAACGCTAAGTGACTTCATTGGTTTGGTGCGCGCAATAAAATACGGATTCACCAAATTGGCCTTATTGTAGTGCAGCGGCTCACCCGTTTCTGCATGCACAACTTCACCTCCTAACGCTTCAAGTATGGCTTGCCCTGCGGCAATGTCCCATTCCATGGTTGGTGCATAGCGTGGATAAACATCGGCAATCCCCAAGGCTAGATCGAAGAATTTAAGAGCAGATCCTTTTTTTAGGAAAGTCAAGTCATCGGTGATTTTCTTGAGCGATTGAATAAATTGCAAAACAGGACCAGAATGGTGACTGCGTGAGCAGGTCATGACCAAGGGGTCGTTTGTTTTTTCAGGAATACCTAATTGTTTCCAATTTTCTATTTGATCTACATCTTTAAAATGCAAAACAAAGACGCCTATTTCTTTTGAGCCAAGTAATATTTCTTCTAGAACAGGGGAGGCGATGAGTCCAAAAATGGGCTGGCCATTTTTAATGAGTGCGATATTAACAGCGAATTCGCCATTGCGCTTGATGAATTCTTTGGTGCCATCTAGTGGATCTACACACCAACATTGCTGCCAATTTTTCCGCTCTTCATAAGGTGCTTTTTCGGTTTCTTCGCCGGTAATAGGGATGCCGAGTGGTGCAAGTATATTTTCTATTTGTTCGCTGGCAGCGAGGTCAGCGGCCGTAACAGGCGAGCCATCTTGTTTATCTCGACTTTCAAAGTCTTGCGCATAGACTTTCATAATGGCTTTGCTTGCGGCAATAGCTGCTTCAATAGCCAGTTGATATGCGTTGGGTAGGTCTTGCAATTAGAGTTGCATTTCAGGTACGAATGCGGGCACAACGAGGTCGCCTTCGGTTTTGGAAATAATTTCTTCTACAGAAACGCCGGGTGCACGTTCTAGTAAATGAAATTTACCCTCTTTGATTTCCAGTACTGCCAATTCGGTGACCACTTTTTTGACACAACCTACTCCTGTTAACGGCAAGGTGCAGGCTTTGAGTATTTTTGATTCGCCTGCTTTATTGCTGTGCATCATGGCAACAATAATATTCTCTGCTGAAGCCACTAAATCCATGGCACCGCCCATGCCTTTTACCATTTTGCCAGGGATTTTCCAGTTGGCGATATCTCCGTTTTGAGATACTTCCATGGCGCCGAGCACGGTAAGCTGAACGTGTTGCCCACGGATCATGGCAAATGAGGTGGCCGAATCGAAGAAAGACGCGCCATTACGGACCGTAATAGTTTGTTTTCCTGCATTGATGAGGTCTGGATCTTCTTCGCCTTCGAAAGGAAAAGGGCCCATGCCCAAAATGCCGTTTTCTGACTGAAACTCAACCTCGATGCCCTCTGGAATGTAGTTGGCAACAAGTGTGGGAATGCCGATGCCAAGATTGACATACCAGCCATCTTTGAGTTCTTGTGCAATGCGCTTGGCAATGCCATTTTTATCGAGTGCCATTTGCTTAAAGTTTTGGACGAACGGTGCGTTGTTCGATGCGTTTTTCAAAAGATGCGCCCTGGAAAATACGTTGAACAAAAATTCCAGGCGTATGGATTTGGTTTGGGTCTAGGGTGCCGGCCGGAACCAACTCTTCAACTTCAGCGATGGTGATCTTACCAGCCATAGCCATCATGGGGTTGAAGTTGCGGGCAGTGGCTTTGTAAATGAGGTTTCCTTCAGTATCGCCTTTCCAAGCTTTTACAATTGCGTAATCGGCAGTGAGGGCTGATTCTAGGATGTGCGGTTTGCCATTAAATATGCGGACTTCTTTACCTTCAGCCACTTCTGTACCGTAACCTGCTGGGGTGAAAAATGCAGGAATTCCAGCTCCACCTGCGCGGCAACGCTCTGCCAAAGAGCCCTGCGGTATGAGGTCGACTTCGAGTTCTCCGCTGAGCATTTGACGCTCAAATTCATCGTTTTCACCAACGTAAGAGCTGATCATTTTTTTGACTTGTTTGGCTTGCAACAGTAAGCCAAGACCGAAATCATCGACGCCCGCATTATTGGAAATACACGTAAGGTTTTTGACACCCATTTTGACGAGTTGGGCGATGGAATTTTCTGGTATACCACACAAGCCGAATCCGCCAACCATGAGGGTCATGCCGTCTTGGATGCCTTCGAGTGCGGCTGCAGGGCTATTTACTACTTTATTCATGTGTTAAAATTCAAATGGGACTTCGGATTCGTCGACGGTTTCTGGCTGTGGTGCAGCGGTGCAGTCGTAAACGGAAGGGTCGTAGTCTGCTGGTGGATCAAAATCTCGGGTAGACAGCGCTATGCCTGGGTCTTTGTAGACTTTTTGCATGTAGTAACCGTAAATGGGCAAGGCCATGCGGCCACCTTGGCCCCAAGTCATACTTTTAAATCGTACGGCGCGGTCTTCGGCACCTACCCAAACGCCCGTTACGAGCTCCGGTGTGATGCCCACAAACCAACCATCTGAATTATTTTGTGTGGTTCCGGTTTTTCCGGCGGTAGGTGCGGAAATTCCACCCCAACTGCGGCCGCCGCGTAAACTACCCGCGGTTCCAAAATTGACAACACCTTTCATCATTTTGAGCATTTCGTAGGCAACAGTTGCGTTGAGTGCTTGCTCGCGGTGTTCTGTGGCGCTGTAGATGACTTTGCCGTTGCGGTCTGTGATGCGCTCAATGAATGTAGGTCTGATGTAAATGCCGTTATTAGGAAACACACATTGAGCAGCTACCATTTGCAACAAGGAGAGGTCCATACTTCCAAGACACATTGAAGGCACTACATCATTTGGATGCAGGTTGATCTCCATTTTCTTAAGTAGTTTCTCGATTTGGTAAGGCCCACCTGTTTTTTGTACGGGATTGAAATTTCCCATGCGTCCCATGACGGCAACAGTAACCTTGTTGGAAGACTGTGCCAAACCATCGCGAACCGTAGGCGCGGCAGGGCCTGCAGGGCAGTACTGGCCAACGACTTTATTGGTATTGTGGTCGACGAGGTCCAAGCAATATTCGTCGGCCGAAAAACCGGTGCAAGGATTCACGACTTTCATAGAAAGCGCCGCAGCGTATACAAATGGCTTTATGGTTGAACCCACTTGGCGCTTTCCTTGGCGAACGTGGTCGTAGCCAAAATGCTTGAAATTGATGCCGCCTACCCATGCTTTTACAAAACCAGTTCGGGGGTCAATTGAAACCATTCCGGCATGTAAAAAGGCTTTGTAATAGCGGATAGAATCATTGGGGCTCATGACGGTATCGCGTTCGCCTTTGAGGCTGAAGACCGTCATTTCGACGGGTACATTGAATTCTTTGTTGATCTCTGCCTCAGATAATCCAAGCGCCACTAATTTTTTATAGCGATCGGAGTTGTGACGTGCAGAGGTCATGATTTGTTCGACGACCTCTTGCTTGATGCTATTGGAGAAAGGATAGTTCTTGAGCCCTTTGTTATTGAGGTCAAATTGAGGCTGAAGTTCTTCGTTGATATGACGCTCAACTGCTTGTTCGGCGTAGCGCTGCATGGTTGGATTAAGCGTCGTATAAATCTTCAAGCCGTCGGCATCGATATCATAAGGGTTGCCATCTTCTCTGAGGTACTTAAAGGTGCCATCGGCTTTTTTAGAAAGCAAAATAGATTGCACTTCGGTTCGGAGCTCTTTGCGGAAATATGGGGCCATTCCTTCTTTGTGATCTAAGGAACGGTAGCGCACCACAATTGGTGTCTGAATGAGTTTGTTGTATTCCTCGCGGGTAATTTTCGACCGCAAGGCTTCATTTCCTTTTTCACTGTTTTTGAGCCATTGGTAGAGCACCTGGTTACGGCGTGAATGGGCAACGGTTGAGTCAGCAGCACGGGCGGCTAAAATTTCGTCTTTGGTGATTTGCTTGGCGGGAACGCCTTTGCTTTCAGCTAGTTTTGCGCGGTAATTGCGAATTTGATAGCTGTACGGGTTGTAGATACTTGGGTTTTTACAGAGCCCTACAAGCGTAGCTGCCTCTGATTTGGATAAATCTTTTGGACGTTTGTCAAAATACACGCGCGCCGCGTTTTCGATGCCAACCGCATTGTAAAGAAAATCAAATTGATTGAGGTACATCGTGATAATTTCCTCTTTGGTAAAGCGCTCCTCTAAACGCTTGGCAATAATGTTTTCGCGGCCTTTTTCATTAACCCGGCGGAATTTCCCTAAAATACCACCAACGTAAGGCAGTTCTAGGCGAGTTCCACTTGCTCTGGCGATTTCTTCGCGTTGGCGCTGTTGCAATGTAAAGAGTAATTTGGCCAGCTGCTGCGGAATAGTTGAGGCACCACCCGAACGACCAAATGAAGTGAATGAACGGGCAAGCGCTCTGAAGTCAACACCTGAATGCTGAATAAAGCGTTCATCTTCAGTAGAGATGAGTGCGTCCGTAACAAATGGTGAGATTTCACGGTATTTGACACTGGTGCGATTCACCTGCCAAAAACGACCAATAACGGTATCTTCTTTGACACTTTTTTTAGCTAAAATGAGTGATGCTTGCAATTCTGGTGGGTTGTCAAGCATAGAGACTGGTGGCAGGTCGTCTTCGGATTGCAACAAAAGCAAGCCTGCTACCAAAAAGAAAGGCAGCAAGGCGAAGGCCCAAAATATTTTGGTCATCTTTTTTTGTTCTTGATCTGTCAGGACCGTTGCATTTCTTTTCATAGTTCAAAATTAAAAACTAATTAGCGCAAAACCTCTTTGCGTTGTGCATCGAGTTTGAGTAAGATA
>CAZINO010000037.1:14374-20447 GCA_964540625.1 uncultured Lishizhenia sp.
TACCAAAAAGAAAGGCAGCAGAGCAAAAATCCAGAACAATTTGGTCATCTGTTTTTGTTCTGTTTCAGATAATAAAGGTGCGTTTCTTTTCATAAAATAAAATTAACTACTAATTGTTTAGCGAAGTACATCTTTTCGTTGTGCATCGAGTTTGAGCAGGATGAACATCATGACACTAAATGACATCATGGAGGATCCCCCATAACTAAAAAAGGGCAATGGAATTCCTATGACTGGTGCAAAACCTATATTCATGCCAATGTTGATGGCAAAATGATAAAACAGGATCATAGCAACACAATAGGCATAAATGCGATTAAAAGCAGCGCGCTGACGTTCGGCAATTATAATGATACGAAAGAGCATGAAGAAATAAAGAAAAAACAGCACCAGAACACCTACAAAGCCCCATTCTTCAGCAAACGGACAAAATATGAAGTCGGTTTCACTCTCGGGTACGTGATTGGTGCGTACGCTCGAGACAGAAGCCTCGCGGTAACCTTTCCCGAAGAAACCGCCTGAACCAACGGCAGCCATGGCTCTATTGCGATTGTAGTCGTCTCCGTTGGGGTCTTCACGAAGGCCTAAAACCAGTTCAATGCGGTCTTTTTGGTGTTTTTTAAGCATATCAAATCCGGTATCGACGCCAAAACTAAGCCCCCCGGCTAAAATGAGGCCGAGTGAAAGCACGACCATCATTCTAGAGCGTTCTCTGCGCGTGGTAAAGCGCTGCATAAGTAACCAAGAAACAACATAAATAAGCAGTAAGCCAAATAATACCAATGAAGAACCACTCAACGGAAGCTCTGAATCGAAGAATGGTAAAACAAAAACAACACTATCCAACAAGAGTGTTACGACACTTAAAAATAATAAGGCAAATAGGATAGGAATAAAGTGAGAACCGACCCAAGTTTCTTTGTAACGCACGCCTGGAATAGCATTGACGAAATTCAAAAGAATGGGGTCAAAGGTGAGGCCTTCTCGGTACATCACAAAAAGGAAGGAGGTGAAAACAACAAAAGTACCGGCATCGGGCTGTAGTAAAATGAGTGCCATTGGAATCAATAGAATGCTGCTTGCAGTAAGTACGGTTCTGGTATTTTGTTGTTTAACAGTGAGTCCACTGATGTATTTAGCTAACAAGAGAGACGTTGAAATTTTGGCAAATTCAGCGGGTTGCACCCCGAAAGACCCTACACCCAGCCATGCATGCGCACCGTGTACTGCAGGCATGAACAAGACCACAACCAAAAGCACGAGTGTCGATAGGTAAATGGGGATGGCGAAGCGGCGGTAGATATCAGAATCAATGAGAAATACCAATAACCCTAAGAACAATGAAAATAATATCCAGAAGAGTTGTCGGCCATATTTCTCAGAAAATGCAAAAAGTGACGGCACTTCTTCGTTGTATGCAACCGAATAAACTGTTGCTAAACCCATCAAGAGCATCGTGATTAGGGCTCCAAAAAGCGGCCAATCGAGGTGTTCAGTGAGGCTTTCTTGTTTGCGCATCAGTTAGCAGTTTGAAAAGCAATTTGAGCTTCTAAAATTCGTTTTTCTTTTTCGGGGTCACTCACTTTACCTTTGAGGTATTTCTCAATAATAAGTGAGGCAATTGGTGCAGCCCAAGTACCGCCCCATCCGGCGTTTTCTACAAACACGGCAATTGCAATTTTGGGCTTATGCATTGGCGCAAAAGCAAAAAATACAGAGTGGTCTTCACCGTGTGGGTTTTGAACCGTTCCAGTTTTTCCACAGACCAGGATATCATTGAGGCGGGCCATTTTGCCAGTTCCGCCTGGCTCATTGACAACGCGTCGCATTCCCTCGATGACCGGATCAAAGTGTTGGTAGTTGATCATGGTCCAGTGTTTTTTTCTGAATTGAGAAAGCGCTCCTTTTTTACCAATTGAACGCACAAAATGAGGCGTATAGTACCAACCTTTGTTGGCAATAATGGCAACAATGTTGGCCATTTGAAGGGGCGTTAACTTCACCTCACCCTGCCCAATTGAGATGGATCGAATGGTTGAGAAAGCCCATGCATGATGACCATACCATTTGTCGTAAAATGCTGGATTGGGAATAAGTCCTGGTCTTTGGCCGCTGACGTCGGTGTCAAAGATTTTACCAAGCCCAAAACTTTGAATGTATTTGTACCATTTTTGTAAGCCATATTCAGCATCTGCATTGGTGCTTCTTTTGACGCCTTGTTGAATGATCCGACGCACGGCCATGTAATAGTAAGGATTACAAGAATATTGAATCGCTTCTGCAATATTGCGTGCAGAAGGGTGGTTATGACAGCCCACCAAACTTTTGTCACAGGGGAAGCCTGTATTGGCATTGATTACGCCTTCTTGCATGGCGATGAGACTTTGCACCAACTTGAAGATAGAACCCGGCGGATACTCTGCTTGAAGAGGTCTTGGGAATAAAGGCAAGTTCGGGTCTCTGGCAAGTTTTGGATAATTTGCACTGATGTTGCGTTTCCCGACTAGTAAATTGGGATCATAGGACGGCGCAGAAACCATGCTTAAAATTTCTCCGCTCGAAGGTTCTATGGCCACGATACAGCCTTTTTTCTTTTGCATCAAGCGTTCGCCATAGGATTGAAGTTCGACGTCCATACCCATTTTAAGGGGTGGCGCTTGGCGTGCGGTGGTGTCGTATTTGCCATCGGCATAGGATTCAATAGCGTTATTGAGTGCTGAAGTTACAATGTATTTAATCCCTTTTACGCCTCTTAACTCTTTTTCATAGAAACGTTCTATTCCTGCGCGTCCGATATTATTGCCGGGTTTGTAGAAAGGATCTTCTTCGATTTCTTCGCGGTAGACCTCCGATAAGTAACCTAAGATATTGGCCGCGCTTTTGTACGGATAATTTCGCGCACTTGTAGCTTCGTAATGAAACCCCGGGAAGTTAGATAGATGCGGTGCGATTTTAGACATTTCTTCAAGGGTGACTTCTTTGAGAAAAGGATAGGCTCTAATTTTCTGGTAGTTAGGCGTTCGTTTTCTGGTAATTTTATTATAGTAAGTACCCTCTCCTTCTACGATTTCTTTGAAGCGCGCGCGGACTTGTTTGGGTGTCCAGCCGATGAGTTTTGCAAAAGCTACGGTATCGAGATCTACGATACTGTCTTCGACCATCATGAGGTTATAGTAGGTTTGATTGGTAACGATTTTTTTGTCGTTACGGTCAAAAATGACGCCTCTGGGCGGAAAAATGACTTTTCTTTTTTCGGCAATTTCTTGCGCGCGAAGTGTCCAGGTTTCATCGATGACCTGCATGTAAAAAAGCTTGATGAGGTAAACACCGATCATCAGGATGATGAAACTTAGGATTACATTGCGGCGCGCGTCTAGATTCATTTCTTTTGTTTGCTATTCAAGATAAAGCTTTGCATTAATAGCGCAAGCAAGAAAGAAAATGTGCCACTCAAGATGGTTTTTTGGAGGATAAATCCAAAGCGGCCAAGCTCGAATATTTCAAGTAAGAAAAACCAAAAAGTATGTAAACCTAAAAGAATTGCGTAGACAATTGAAAACCAACTTGAACCCATGTCGTGGGCGGTGGGTTCTTTAAGTGGATCGTAGCCTTCGCGTGGGCCATAGAATTTAAAAACAATAGGACGCAAGTAGGCTAATAATACAAGGGAAGAGGTGTAAAGTCCAAAGGTGTTTGAAAAAATATCAATAAAAAAGCCCATTAAAAAAGCCACCCCCATGAGCGGAATGACGGTTAATTCGAAAGGCAGTAACATGATAAAAAGTGGTTGTATCATGAGGTGTATACCATATCCGATGTTCAGTTGATTGAAAACCAATGCCTGCAAAAAGGTGAAAATGACAAAGCGGATGATATGTTTGTAAATGTTGGTCATTTAGTCTTCGGTTGGAATGCGCGCCTCGAGCGCAGTTTGCTCGGCGAGATGTATATTTTTAATAACATAAACGCGTTGTAGACGACGATAGTCTACGGCAAAGCGTATTTCTACTTTCCATAATGCTTGCCCCTCGATGGGTTCGGTATAACTCACTTTACCAACTGGAAGGCCTTTCGGGAAAATACCCGATCCACCACGTGTTTCGACTTTCGACCACTTTTTAATCCGTAAGTCGTTGTTGATTCCGGTAATCATGCCGTAGCGCGGGTCCCGACCGTCCCAAACGAGTAGGCCAGGTAAGTCAGATTTTTTCATGTGGATATTGACGTCAATGTTGATATCCTCGGTTAGCACTGTTTTGACCAAGCTGTAATGTTCGCTGGCGTAATGTATAACGCCCACAACCCCTTCATGGCAAAACACGCCCATACCGCGCTTAATGCCTTGCGCTTTGCCTACATTCAGCGTAAAATAGTTGTTTCTTCTACTTACACTCGAGTTGATGACCTCGGCCGGAATATAGGTGTATTGTTGTTGGTAGAGGGTGTCATCGATTTTGTATTTCGTGCGCGACAACTGATACATGAATTTTGGCTGCCTTTTACGCCAATAGGTGTTCTCCCATTGAAGTTGGGTATTGTTCTTGCTCAGGTTAAAATGCTTGGTGAGGTCGTGTTCCCATTCTAGGATTTGAATAGCGATGTCATTGTTGGTTGTAAGAAACTGATTGCGCGGAAAACTGAGGTAAGTCACATACCAAGAGAGTGCCAGAATTTGCAGTACAGCAAACACTAAAAAAATCCGGAAACGTTGCAAGAAAGCAATGAGATTGCGCATAAAAACAAAGATAGTAAATTTGAAGCATGCTCGAGCTCAAAGAAAGATGTGAATTATGTGCAAAATTGTTAATCAAGGATACTACTGATGCATATATTTGTTCGTACGAATGCACTTATTGCAGCGTGTGTGCAGAGGAACAATTAAAAATGGTCTGTCCGAATTGTCAAGGCGACCTTCAACAACGCCCTAAAAGAAAGAAAAACGACTTCAATTATAGGACAAAAAATGTTGAAATCAGCACCAGTAGACTTTTGTTAATTCCCTTCGACCAACAATCTTATGACATCATTTTTTCTAGTTGTGATAAACCAGAAATCATGTCCATTTTTGGACATCAAAACGACGAAGAATACGAATTGGAATATACCCGATTTAAGGGTGGTTTTTCAACTTACAACCTCACGATTCAATTTTTTCAATTGCGTTTAAAAAGCAACGATCAAGTCATTGGTTGGGCAGGTTACCACTCTTGGGCCAAGCAACACCAACGCGCAGAGCTTTTTTATAGCCTGAAGTCTGATGAATTCAAACGAAAAGGCTATATGACAGAAGCGCTCGAACCCATTTTGGCCTTTGGAAAAAACGAAATGCAACTGCGCAGAATTGAAGCCTTTGTTGCCACCGACAACGTCGCCTCGAACCGCCTTATGGCTATTTTTGGTTTTCAAAAAGAAGCAACAATCAAACACCGCTACCAGTTTGGCGACGATGTAGATACCGATCATATGTATAGCTTGTTTCCCAATCCAGCGTATCAGTAATTCATACTACTCACATGAAAAAATTCGGAGTAATTTTCTTGATTATTTTCTTCTTTGGCAGCAAAATTACGGCCCAAAACCTCGATATTGACCTGCTTCGTAAAATCAATTTGGAGCGAAATCAAGCATTGGACCCTACATTTAAATTCATTACCAATTCAGTTTCACCAATTGGACTTGGAGCTCCGTTAATTGTCACTTCTATCGGCTTTATTCAAAACGATAAAGCGCTCAAAAACAAGGGTTATTATATCGGCGCGACCCTCCTTACCTCGACCCTCCTAACCACCACGTTAAAGTTCGCTATAGACCGAGACCGCCCGTTTGAAACCTATCCAGATATCCAAAATCTTGTTGGCGCGGGTAGTCCCTCTTTTCCTTCTGGCCACACCTCAGAAGCCTTTGCCACAGCCACTTCCTTGAGCTTGGCTTTTCCCAAATGGTACGTCATTGCGCCAGCCTACATTTGGGCAGGAGCCGCTGGTTATTCAAGGATGCATTTGGGTGTACATTACCCCAGTGATGTGCTCGTAGGCGCGCTGGTGGGTGCTGGCAGTGCTTGGTTGTGTTATGA
>CAZINO010000038.1:0-20058 GCA_964540625.1 uncultured Lishizhenia sp.
ATGGCTTTGGATTATTTTTTAAAAAAGCAATGTGATTATATCGTAATAGAAACGGGCCTTGGAGGGCGCTTAGATGCGACAAATGTCATCGAACCGAAGGTGAGTATTATCACAAACATTGCATTCGATCACCAAGCATTTCTGGGCGATACACTACAGCAAATCGCCACCGAAAAAGCAGGAATTATAAAGGCAAATACACCTGTTGTCATCGGTGAAAAAAGTGAATTTACCCAACACATTTTTATACAAAAATCAACTGCTGTTTCTGCACCAATCTATTTTGCAACAGACCTTGACTTAAACAATGAAGCGCTACCTGTAGAGGGGTATCAAAAGAAAAATTTACAAACCGCTTTATTGGCCTTAAAACTCCTTGATTTTGAGTTTGATAAAGCGCATATAATTGCTGCGATTCAACATTTAGAGCAGAATACAGGTTTTTTTGGGCGTTTTCAAGTCATTTCAAAAGCACCAATGATCGTCGTTGATGTATCGCACAATGTTGCCGGAATACATGCTACCCTTCCTCTAATTGAGCAACAACTCAAAGGACAACTTTATATCTTGTACGGTGCGTCACAAGACAAAGACGCTGCTGAGATATTAGCACTTTTTCCGAAAGATGCAAAAATCGCCGCTTGTGTATTTTCGAATCCCCGGAGTAAATCGATTCAAGATTGGCAAGCATTAGGTCTCAAGACCATCTATGCTGATCTACCTGCAGCTCTTCAAGACATCCAAAAACAATTGAGAACTGAGGACTTCCTCTGGATAACAGGTAGTTTTTTCTTACTATCTGATCTACCCGAACAAAAAAAGATTTTTTAGCGTATCTTTGCAGTAATGGAAAAGCAAGTCATCCTCAATGCCACCCAGCTCGAACTGACGCTCAAACGCCTTTCCCATCAACTTATCGAGACCCACGGCGACTTCCAAAACACCATTCTCATTGGTCTTCAGCCAAGAGGCATTCACGTCACCACACGGCTCAAAAATATGCTCGAATCCATACTCGAACATCCAATTCAGGCCGGCAACCTCGATATTACTTTTCACCGCGACGACTTCCGTCGCAGAGAAACACCACTACTCCCAAGCATTACCAACATCGATTTTTCGATAGAAAACAAACGCATCATTCTTATTGACGATGTGTTATTTACAGGCCGAACCATCCGTGCAGGTCTCGATGCGCTACTCACGTTTGGCCGACCTTCACAAGTTCAACTATTGACCCTCATCGATAGAAGATTCAGCCGGGACCTTCCCATTCAAGCAGATTACATCGGCAAAACCGTCGATACACTCAGTACCGAAAGAGTAGCTGTTGAATGGCTGGAAATCGAAGGAAAGGATCAAGTATTATTATTCACAAAAGAAGCAAATGAAGCAGCTCAGCGTTGATCACCTCACAGGCATCGTAGACCTCACGCGTCAAGACATCGAACTCATTTTAGAGACTGCCGCTCGCTTCAAAGAAGTGATCAACCGCCCCATCAAAAAAGTACCTTCCTTGCGCGACATCACTATAGCCAATGTCTTTTTTGAAAACTCTACCCGAACCAGACTCTCTTTTGAACTTGCCCAAAAAAGGCTATCTGCAGATGTCGTAAATTTCAGTGCTGCAAGTTCATCCGTAAAAAAAGGCGAAACACTAGTCGATACGGTAAATAATATTCTGGCCATGAAAGTGGATATGGTGGTCATGCGCCATCCAAATCCAGGTGCTGCCAAATTTCTTTCTCAAAAAATCAAAGCACGCGTTGTCAATGCAGGTGACGGCACCCATGAACACCCCACTCAAGCCTTACTCGATGCATTTTCGATACAAGAGAAGCTCGGAACGGTTGAAGGAAAAAAAGTAGTTATCGTCGGAGACATCTTGCACTCAAGAGTTGCACTCAGCAATATTTATTGCCTTCAAAAACTCGGTGCAGAAGTCATGGTGTGTGGCCCAAGTACGCTTATCCCTAAATACATTGACCAACTTGGTGTGAAGGTATCACACAACTTAAGAGAAGCACTTGAATGGTGCGATGTCGCAAACATGCTGCGCATTCAGCTCGAACGTCAGGACATCAAATTCTTCCCTTCGCTTCGTGAGTACGCCGCGCTTTTTGGTCTCGATAAAGCCTTACTTGACAGTTTATCCAAAGAAATTATCATCATGCACCCTGGCCCAATTAATCGGGGTGTTGAAATCAGTTCTGATGTTGCAGACTCCAAGCAGAGTATCATCTTGGACCAAGTTGAAAACGGTGTGGCAGTCCGTATGGCTGTAATTTATTTGCTCGCCGCCAAGATCGAAAGATAAAATAGCTATTTTTGAGCAAATCCTTGCTATGAACTTTTCTGTGGATCCTCAGGGTCAAATTGTTGTCGTGCATACAAAAGTTGACAAACTCGATGCCAGCAATGCTCCTGAACTCAAGGCGCATTTCTTACAATTGAACAAAGTTGGCAGCAACTATATTGTTCTCGATATGTCTCAAACCAAATACTGTGACTCTTCTGGTTTATCCGCAGTTCTTATCGCAAATAGACTCTGCAAAGACACCAATGGCAAATTTGCACTTACTGGTCTTCAACCTAGTGTGCTCAAACTCATTGAAATCGCTCAGCTCGACAAAGTACTGACCATTGGTTCTACAACAGAAGCTGCTTTAGACTTACTTGCCAAGTGAGTTTTGACCTTTATATACTAGGTTCAGGAGCAGCATTACCGACAAGCAAAAGACAAGCTTCTGCGCAGTATGTCAACTGCAATGAACGCCATATCCTCATTGATTGTGGTGAAGGGACACAACAACAATTGCGCAAATTTGGACTGAAACTTCAAAAGATTCAAATCATTCTTATTTCGCATTTGCACGGTGATCATTTCTTCGGACTACCGGGTTTACTTTCCACAATGCATTTGTTGGGTCGCGATAAAAGATTACATATTTTTGGCCCACCCGGACTTGAAAACTTAATTAGCGCTATGCTTGCAGCCGGAGGGCATCCGCTGCAATTCGATCTTTGTTTCCATGAATTAACACCCGGCCAACCAACGCTTATTTTTGAAGATCGTCTGATTGAAATTCATGCCTTTGCCCTCAAACACCGTATTCCAACGCTCGGTTACCGCATCAATGAAAAACCCAAACCGCGCAATCTTGACAAGCAAGCCATTGCCAACTCCGGTCTTTTGATAGAAGATTTACCAAAATTGAAAGCCGGAATTTCGATAGATAGGAATGGCATTTTTTACGACTACGAAGATTATACCTTACCTCCAGCACCAATTTTTAGCTACGCCTATTGTTCTGATACCAAGCCAAGTCCAGTATATCTCGAAGCGATTCGAGATGTAGATTTACTGTACCACGAAGCAACTTTTACCCAACAACACCTTGAGCGGGCTAAGACCACTTTTCACTCCACCGCCCAACAAGCAGCAGAACAAGCACTAAAAGCAGCTTGCAAGCACCTATTGTTAGGGCATTTTTCGTCACGATACGACGACGCTGACCAACATTTAATCGAGGCACGAAAGGTACATCCGCAGGTAGCTAGCGCCGAAGACGGCCTGCATTTGACTTTAGGAAAATGGCCTGCTCATTTTTGAGCACTTCGGTAAAAAACGAACGCAATCAGTGCAAAAATGGCATTGGGTAACCATACTGACCAAAAAGTTGGAAATCCGACTTTAACTGCAGCAACCGTAAGCATTTTCATGGCGAAAATGTAAATGAAAATAAAAATCAGGCCAATTGCAATATTGAGTCCCTGACCCCCTCTTTTCTTTTGTGAAGCAACGGATACACCAATAATGGTAAGGATATAAGTTGCAAAAGGAAAAGCGGTGCGCTGATGCAATTCAATTTCAAAGTCGGGCACCAGTTTGGACCCTTTCAATTTTTCTCTTTGGATCGCGGCAGTTAGCTCCGTAAAGGTGAGGGCCTGTGCTGCGTTATCGCGTTGGGCCATCTCTTCAATTCGATATTTAAATGTGGTGTCTTTGTGTTGACCATGAATCAACATCGCTTTGGGAAAGGTATAATCTTTCTCGTAATAATCCGTGAGCTCCCATTGGTCTGTACCCGGTTTGTTTTTGGCAAAACGCGCCCTCAAAAAATAAAGCGGTTGATTGTCATTACTCCACTTTTGAATGGTGAGATCATTAATGCGCTGCTCTTGGGCAGCATAATTGGAGAAATAAACCAATTCATTTCCCGGATATTCTGCTTGGTAATTATTGACGGTTAGGACATCGCGGTAATAACGCTCCTCAAAGGCCAATCTTATTTTATTGGTGCGCGGAATAATCAAGTGATTCAGAAGTAAGGATAAAATCGTGATGATTGTAGCACCAATAAAGTAGGGTCTTAGAAATCTAGCAACCGGCCTTCCTGAAAACCAAATGGGAATAATTTCTGTATTTTGAGCCATTTTTCCGGTAAACCAAATAACCGATAAAAAAATGATCATCGATGAGAAGGTATTCCCGTAATGAAGGATGAATGTAATGTAGTATTTAAAAAAAATCTCTTGCAGTGGTGCTTTGTTCGAGATAAACTCACTTAGTTTTTCTGAAATATCAAAAACCACCGAAAACAGCATGATCAGGCCCAGCATGAAAAAAAACGTGCTGAGGAATTTTTTAATGATGTATCGGTCTATGAGCTTGAGCATTTTTATAGACGCTGTCCGAGTTTTGAGACTACTTGGTTTTTCCAAGCCACGAACTCACCTGAAGCGATTTTTTCTCTTGCGACTCGCATCAGTTCCAAGTAAAATGCCAGATTGTGAATAGTAGCGATTTGTATACCGAGGTATTCACCTGTTTTAATCAAGTGGCGCAAATAAGCCTTGGTGTAGACTTGATCAACCCATACATTGCTACTGGGGTCGAGAGGAGAAAAGTCTTTGGCCCATTTTTCATTTTTAATGTTAATGGTTCCTTCCCAGGTATAAAGTAAACCATGACGCGCATTGCGGCTTGGCATGACGCAATCAAACATATCGACACCGAGTGCAATAGCCTCTAACAAATTAATGGGCGTCCCAACACCCATCAGGTAACGCGGTTTTTCGGTAGGTAAAATACCACAAACGAGCGCAGTCATTTCGTAAAGATCGTCGTCGGGTTCACCAACCGAAAGACCTCCGATTGCGTTTCCAACTGCATCAAACTCGGCAATTGCATGAGCCGACGCCTCGCGTAAATCTTTGTAAGTGCTTCCCTGTACAATTGGAAAAAGCGCTTGTTGATAACCGTATTTTGGTTCTGTTTGCTCCATGGCTGTGAAACAACGACCCAACCAACGATGCGTTAAGTGCATAGAACGCTTGGCATAAGCGTAGTCACAAGGATAAGGTGTACATTCGTCGAACGCCATGATGATATCAGCGCCAATGCTACGCTGAATTTCAATGGCGCGCTCTGGGGTAAAAAAATGATAACTCCCGTCAATATGCGATTGAAATTTTACGCCTTCTTCTTGGATTTTTCTGGAGCCTGAAAGCGAATAGACTTGGTAACCACCACTATCAGTAAGTATTGGACGTTCCCAGCCAATAAATTGATGCAAACCACCTGCAGCCTCAAGGACCTCTGTTCCTGGCCTCAAAAATAAATGGTATGTATTGCCCAATATAATTTGGGCGTTGATGTCATCGCGAAGCTCTTGTTGATGCACTCCTTTTACAGAACCTACGGTTCCTACTGGCATAAAAATGGGAGTCTCGATGGTTCCGTGATCGGTATGAAGCCTTCCGAGGCGGGCTTTTGATTGCGGATCAGACTGAATGAGTTCAAAGTGCATAAAAATGTTGAAAAATACCTCGAACAAAGATACGGGTATTTAAATTCACTAGACATCTTTGTAGTCTAAGATGATCTATCTACCAAACATTCAAAACGACTACTGGGCTATTTTATTTTTTAGCGCCTGCTTTTTTGCGCTTATTCAATTGGCCTACGTCTTTTATTTCTACGCAAGACTCGCCTACCGACGACAAAATAATGCAACCCAAACAAGTCATTTTCCGCCGGTTTCTGTCATTATAGCAGCCCGAAATGAATCAGACAACCTCTACGAACACCTACCAACAATTCTTAGCCAAGATTACCCTCAATACGAGGTAATCGTTGTCAACAATCAAAGTATCGACGATAGCAACTGGATACTGACTGCGTTTGCCCAACAATTTCCGCAATTAAAAGTGGTCGAAATTTCCAGAAGCCCACACTTAAAACCCGGAAAAAAATTACCCATAACACTCGGTATCAAAGCAGCAACTTACGAACATTTTTTATTGACCGATGCCGACTGCTTACCCCAAAGCAACCAATGGATCAAACAAATGATTTCTGCCATTCAGGTCAATCAACAATTTGTTATCGGATACAGCCCATTTACCAGAACCAAAGGATTCTTGAATAAATTGGTGCGTTTTGACAACACTTGGCAAAGTGCAAGCGCCTTCGCATTTGCCCTTGGAGACCTCGCGTTCAAGGCCAATGGTCGAAATCTGGCCTACACAAAAAACCTTTTTCAAAAAGTGAATGGCTTTAAGTCGCACTATGCGATTAGCCCGGGAGACGACGACCTACTTCTTCAAGACGCCCTTCGTCATACCAAAATTGCAGTTGTCCAAGATCCTGCAACTTTTGTGCGCTCAGCTGCACCCACCACCTGGAGAGAATGGTTCAGCCAAAAAGCAAAATACCATATCAGCTCTGCGCGTTACCCCTTTATTAAGAAACTAGTGTTAGGAATATATCCACTCAGCCTGATTTTCTATTGGATATCTTTTGTTGTTTTGTCGTTTAATATGAATTACTTGCCACTTTCGGTCAGTATTTTCATAAGCGTACTTATTTTTAAATGGTGGCTCCAAGGCCTCTGTTTTAAAAGACTCGGAGAGCAAAAGTTACTGCTCTTTTTCCCGCTTTGGGATCTTTTTTACAGCATCTTGATGCCCATCATTTATTACATATCCGAAAGGCAAAAATATTACCGATGGTAGAAAACGAGCATTTATCTGAAAAAGCCAAACAAGACCTGATTTTAGTGGCCTCCGCCCGTTCAGGAAGTCAGGCTGCCTATGCCGACCTCATGGATCGCTACCGCGATTCTATATACTTTATGATGCTCAAAATGGTTAAAAATTCCGACGATGCTGACGACCTCACCATTGAAGCATTTGGCAAGGCATTTGCGCGCCTCGACCAATACTCACCGAGCTTTGCCTTCAGCACCTGGCTTTTTAAAATTGCTTCTAACAATTGTATTGATTTCATTCGGAAAAAACGCATCGAAGTGACTTCCATTGACCGTGGTATCACCACCAGTGACGGCGAGCGCATGCAAATTGATGCCAAATCCCAAACACTCAACCCCGAAGAAACCATTATTCAGGGACAAAGACTCGTTCATATGCGTTTACTCGTGAGCAAACTCAAGCCAAAATACCGGGAACTTGTAGAAAAACGCTACTTCGAGGAAAAGAGCTACGAAGAAATTGCAGATGAACTCAATTTACCCCTAGGAACAGTAAAAGCCCAATTATTCAGGGCCAGAGATTTTCTAGCTGCCATGATGGAGCAAACAAAAGACAGCATCTAATGAGCCATTTGGTTGAGCACTATTTTCCTGATCTAACAGCCGAGCAATACCAACAATTTTCAGCACTGGAAGCGCTGTACACACATTGGAATGCACAAATTAATGTTATTTCTAGAAAAGACACCGCCCATTTCTATGAAAGACATGTACTGCACTCTTTGGCAATCGCTAAAGTTTGTCGCTTTTTGCCAGGTGCAACTATTTTAGATATCGGTACAGGCGGAGGGTTTCCTGGCATTCCGCTGGCCATTTTATACCCAGAAGTTCAATTTCATTTGGTTGACTCTATCGGTAAGAAAATAAAAGTAGTTCAAGAAGTGGCTTCAGCACTTGGCTTAAAGAACGTTAAGGCAAGCCATGCACGTGCCGAAACGATTAAAGACCGCTACGATTTTATCATTAGTAGGGCCGTAACCCAAATGCCTGTTTTTCTTGGTTGGGTGAAAGGAAAAAGTGCAAAACAAAACCTCCACGAATTTAAAAATGGCATTCTTTACTTGAAAGGTGGAGACCTAACAGATGAATTAGCTGGTTTGCGTTATCCTGTGAAAGAATTTCCGATTTCCGACTTCTATAAAGAAAGCTTTTTTGAGACCAAAAAAGTGGTCTATGTTCAGTTAGTGCCTTGATTTACAGTTTATAAAGCAATGCCGAGGCATATGCTTTTATGGCTCGTTTTTCACCAAATGAATCCACTTTTTCATGGGTGGTTGCCTTTATACTAAGTTCATCAGGACCTAAGCCGAGCAGTGGACAAAGCACTTTTTGCATCTGTTCGATATGCGGATTAACCTTAGGCGCTTCAAGAATAACGGTTGCATCGATGTTTACTATACCGTAGCTATGCTGCTGCACTAATTCATAGACACGCTGCAAAAGAATTTTAGAATCGATGCCTTTGAATTGCGGATCTTGATCGGAAAAATGAAAGCCGATATCTCTGAGCGCTAAGGCGCCCAACAAGGCGTCGCAGATGGCATGGATAAGGACATCTGCGTCGGAGTGCCCTACCGCACCAAATGAAGATGGAATTTGTATGCCTCCGATCCAGAGCGGATAACCCTCTTGGAGCCGATGCACATCGACACCGTATCCGATGCGAATATTGGGTTTGTTTTGCATCAGTTGCCGCCTAGGTTGAGTCTTAAGGTAAATCGCAATGTATTTGCTAAAGGACTTTGACGGCCATTTAGCGATGCCAAATAAGAAAAGTCGATAGCAAACATATTGTATTTGAGCGATGCGCCTAAATTCAAAAATTGACGGTTTCCTTTGTTTTTATTTTCATAAAATACGCCTCCGCGCAGCGCCAATACATCGCTGTACCACCACTCAGCGCCTGCAGCAATGTTGATTTCGGCAAGCTCTTCTTTGAGACGTGTTCCCTTAACGACTTGATAACTACCGTCTTGGTTTTGAATGTAGTCGCCATTTTCGTCTTCGGCTAGTACACCTGGAGCGTCATAAAAAGATTGCATCATCGAGGTAATAATACCTACATCACCGTTCATACCTGCAAGCATTACGTAATCTCCGTCGATTAATTTATAAATAGCAGGTGTCGGAACCAACAAACGCTGGAGGTCAACAGAAAACGTCACTTTATTGTATTCGTCAAATTCTGCCAAGAAGCTGTTGCCAATTTTAAGGTTCATCGGGATGAAATCTCGTCTTGATAATTCAGAATAAGAAACTTTATTTCCGATATTGTTGATGGTCAAACCAAAGGTATAGGTACCATCGGTATTGCCTATTTTGGCATCGTCGTTAAAGTAACTAAATGATAAATCGGCTGCACCCACCACTCCTGGCTTGGTATTGACGCCAGCAACAGTTAGCCCTCCGGTGAGGTTTGAGTAGGCAAATTTACCATTGACGCCGATACTAAAACGCTCAGCTAACTTGAATGCATAAGCACCAACTAATTCGAATTCACTTGGTTTGTCGTCGCGCAGTACATCTCCGTTAATATCTGTAAAGGTGATTTCTCCGAGGCTAAAATAGCGCAAAGCACCACCTATAGAATGTACCTTATTGAGTTGTCGGTAGCCTGCCAAATAAGATAAATGTATATCATTGGTAAGTTGTCGAAGCCAAGGCGTATAGGATAAACTAACTTCTGATTTTTGTTTGGCAAAACTCAATAATGATGTATTCCAATAAACTGAAGTTGAATTAGCACTAAGTGCCGTACCTGCATCGCCCATTCCACCTGCCCTAGAATCTGGAGTAATTGCCATAAATGGCAATGAAGTTGTGATGGTATTGAGTTGCAGGTCGTTATCGGTAACACCCGAACCGCCAGTAGGTTGCGCAAAGGCATGGTGGCCAAAACCCAACGCAAATAATACGGTTTTAAGAAGATTTGATCGAAACATTTTCATTGAAAGGATAAAGATAGGGAATTTCTATTTGAGGAGCACAAGTTTTTCGGTTTGCTCGGCATAGGCACCCTCAGGCGTTTGAACGCGCAAACGATACAAATAGGTTCCTCGAGCCAATTCATCGCCAAAATCATCACGCCCATCCCAGAACAAGCCTGAGATACGGAATCCGCTGGTCGGAACCTCTTGAGAGATGGTTTTGACCAAACGACCTGAGACCGTAAAGATTTGAATTTGAACATCCAAGGAAGAACATGATTGATTGTGCTCGAACATAAATTCCGTGCGAGTGGTAAACGGATTGGGATAGTTCAGAACGTGCTCGAGTATTGGCGCTTCTTTGGCTTGCACAACAAAGTTGATTTCAGCCGTGGATGAATTATTATTGACATCCCAAACTTTAAGAGAGAGTGTGTGCGCTCCGGGACTCAGGTTTTGAAACTGGTAGCGCACCTCTCCCGACTGATAAGAGTCGAGATCTGAAGTGTAAAAATCGTTGAGTACAAATGGTTGAGCGGTTTGACCATCGAGTACAGCAACGATGTCATGCCCAATTCCGTTACCCACCGTATTGATGCCATTTTGGTCCGAAATTTTGGCCAGAAGAACGGGGTTTTCATCGGTTACCGATCCATCGACAAATCCTTCTTGATTCATGAAAAGTTGCACGGTAGGGCCCTGGTCATCGTTGACGCCGTTCGGATCGATTCCGCCTACGTAAAATAAGGTATCGAATCCTTGCGCGTCAATTTGACCATTGTGGCCGTAGTAAGATATCTTTCCGAAATCAATTTGAAGGGCGATATCTTTTGGAACGACAAATTCAAAATCGAAATAACCATTGTTAATGCTGCTTTGGCCACGGTAAATACGATTGGTTTGTTGCTCGTAAGAAATCACGGGCGAACCTTCGTCTTGCCCCAAGGTGGTTTGGATTTTCTTTTTATCGTAGATGGTCGGTGTAAGGGTGCCATTCCAATTATTGAGAACTGCGCCAGTATAATCTTCGATATGACCTTTGATGCGTACTTTACTCAAGGCGCGGAGCGTATCTAATTGATTGTTCGGATCAAGACCATTGATGGAGTCGGTGACAATACGGTAACGTGGCAACGCCAAGCGCAATGCAGGATCACCGATGAGTGTGAAACTGCGCTTATTTGAAGAGCTCACAGAAGCGGCGTTTTTAGTCCGGCGTGCAATTTCGCCAAATTCATAAGCAGAACCATCTGGGTAACGGTTGAAAACGCGTTCAGCTAATTTGATGCCGATGTTACTATTGACGCCAAAATAGACGGATCTTGTGGTAGTTAACATAGCAATAGCACCTCCAGTCGGATTCAAAAAAGCCCACTCACCTGCCGATACACGCTCAGGGTCGTCAAAACGAGTAAACTCGCAAGTAGCTGAAACAAAAAGATGCAAGGCATGAATATTCGACCACGCATTGATTTGATCAATTCCAACCACGCGTTCCTCAGCCAAACCAACCTCGCCGCCATGACCGATATAATTGGCGACCAAAACGCCGCGCTGAATATTGGCATCAATAGCGCTCACCATGGCTGGGAATCTTTCTCCACCGGCAGTAACAACTTTCGGGAAAGCATCCATGTAAAGCTTATTGTAATTGATTTCTGGATTCAATAATTTAGAGATCTGATATTGCGGTTCTGCGTCAGTATTGATAAAATAGCCCCCCTCTCGATTATCTGTCATGACCATGTACTGATTGCGCCAATCACCAAATGTTTTATCAGTTTGGGTCCCCATGCAACAAGAACTTGTTACCGGATAAAAATTAGAACCATTTTTCATGTAATGTTCAATTTTGTCAACCACCTGCTTGGCTTGCAAAGAACTGCTCACAATCAAGCGTCCGACGCCAATATCTAACATATCTGCAGCACTCATTGACTCTGCGTCATCGAGAATACCAAAGAAATCATCGACAACCATGGCATCAATTTTATTTTCGCTTGATGGCATTTGATAAGTGACAATATAGTTATTGTTATTGGGCATGCGGTCCTTGGGATCATAAGTGCCATCGCCAAAAAGTAAGAGGTATTTAGGTTTTACATCAGGATCCGACAAAAGTGCACGGTCATAAAACATCTTGACAAAACGGCGAATAGCACCCGGGTCTTGCATCCCAGAACTGAATTCATTGTAGACTGCCTGAACAGGAACTACATGAACACTCAGACCGTTGTTACGATGTAAATCTGCCAGACGATTGGCCTGTGTGGTAAAGTCAGGGTGCGTCACGATGAGGTAATCTGCAAAAGGCAGCTGATGCAAGTCCTGATAGGCAATACTACCCACTTTTTCAGGTGTAAAATAGGAAACACCACTAGCTACGACAAATTCTTTGTAACCTGCAGCAGTTTTAAACAAGGCTTGCGCACCTTGAAATTGCAATGGAACTCGCTCTGGCTGATGTCGATTTGTGATGTCCCAAACAAAACTATTCGCATTGGTATTGGCAATCTGGTAAGCCGCAAGTACCGCATTTTGAGACCAATTTGCAACCCTGAAATTAAGTTGACTGCCAGTTAGTACAATGTTGCGCTTCGCTTGTATCAGGATGCGGTCCAAGTAAGTGACCACATTCGGATTGATGCGATTGATAGTCAGGTTTAAATTGAGGTTGCTCGTAGGTGTAGAATCAGCACAATTCAGTGTTCCGCGTTGGTAGTAAGAACCCGAAAATGGCATATTCATTTGCCCTAATATTTGGGTGCCTTTTTTGAGTAAAATCTGATTTCCACCTGCGCGTGAATCCGAAGCATAAGTAACTTGTATGCGCACTGGATCTGAGGTTACATTCGGAATGGAAAAGTTAAAGTTCTGACTTAAATTCACATCAAACTCTTCGCCGTACCAACGTTGGCCACCTTGGGCTAAATTTTCGAGGTCATTTTCGTAGACATCCCTGTAATCAAATGTGGTGACGAGTGTGTCTTCTTGCGTATCTATGGTCGGCGCTGTGGCAATTCGCAATGGTGCAATATCGGAGCCAATGTAGATAAAGTAATAGGACTGATCGCTGTATGGGTGCCTCACTTGATTAAATTGACTGCCGCCTGAGAGTTCCCAGCGGTGCGGGCCCCAACCGTAAAATAAAAGGTAGTCGTTGTCATTGAATTGGCCATCGGCCTCGCCCGCTATGAAAATGGCATTTTGAGCCAAATCATCTGTGATGGCAGCACTATTTGATTCTGGAATTACGCCTTCGCCATTGCCAAAAATATGGATATGTGCAGGGTTCAAATTAGTTGTGTTGAATCCACAATCATTGAGAAAATTCTTGTCTATTTTATAGATGCCATCTTTGTTAACAGATATACGGTACCATTTTCCGCTTGTGCTACCCAGAACAGAGGTACTTACATAATCTTTCGGTGATAGATTGGTGTTTGGAGTGGTACGGTAGGTGAATTGTGTGATGCGTTCAAGTTGGCCATTATGCAATCTGAGTGGTGTCATGTATATAGATAACATCGCCTGACCGCTTTCGGCTACCACCTTGGCATCAATGAGCGGCTCAACTTCAAATGTGATCCCCAACTGCGCGTAGATGATTGACTGCTCTTTAGGTAATTTTTCGTACACAATTGAAAGAATTTCAACTTGCTCATTTATTTGTTTATGCTTTTGCTGAAGCGCATAAAATGGACGGCCGTTGTCAAGTCCGAAATTCTTGACGGTTTGTAACGCATAAGTTTGTTCGGCAACTGTTATTTTCTCCGAACCGCTCCAGTCTAACGAAATTGTTTGAGACTGTGCACGAAGCATAAAAATGCTGAACAAACTGATTAAAAGGATAGATTCTTTAAAATAATTCATGAAATCTGGAGTTTTTAGCGCTAGAAAAACGTCAATTTATTTATTTTATTTGAATAAATATTCGATATTTGTAACCTTTGAAACCTGAATAACGTTAAGATTGTTCGTGCTAAAACCAACTTTCGTGAAAATAGTCAACCCGCTTCTAGTTGCCAAGCTTAGTCTCATTACCCTGTTAATGAGTAACATAGCTGTGGCTCAAGACCCTACTTTTACGCAATTCTATGCCAATCCATCCTACCTCAACCCAGCGTTGGCAGGTTCGTCTGGTTGTCCTAGAGTTTCGTTGAATTACCGCAATGAATGGCCACAACTAACTGGTAATTATGTTACCTACGCTGCTGCCTACGATACCTATGCCAAAAACATCTCCGGTGGTTTTGGTTTACTTGCCATGCACGACATGCAAGGTCAAGGTACCATCCAAACCTCTATGATTGGTGGTATTTACTCATACAACTTGAAAGTCACGCGCAAGTTTTCCATCATGTTTGGTGCACGCGCAGCCTATTTTCAGAAGTTTCTCGATTGGGACAAACTCACTTTTGGCGACATGATTGATCCACGACGTGGTTTTATCTATCAAACTGGTGACGTTCCTCGTGGCAATGGTCGCAGGGGCTTTTTCGATGTAAGTGCAGGTATGGTGGGTTTCACCAAAAACTTTTATTTCGGTCTTGCTGGTCACCACCTCAATCGTCCAGATGAATCCATGATTCTCGGTGAATCTCGTTTACCTATCCGTGTGACCGGTCACATGGGAGCCAACATCAAACTAGGTCAGCGCGGACGTTACTCTAGCACTACCTTTCTTTCTCCGAACATCATATATCAGTACCAAAACGGCTTCCAAGAATTGAACATAGGCGCCTACTTGAAATATGAGAACTTTACAATTGGTGCATGGTATCGCAATCGCGATGCATTCATCATGACCGTTGGCATCAACACAGATAAATTCAAAATTGGATACAGCTACGATCTCACTGTATCTAAATTAGGAAACGGTGTGTCGGGCGGATCCCATGAAGTTTCTATGGGCATCAACCTAAAATGTAAGAAAAAACCAAAAAACTTTAGAAAGACTTCATGTCCATCATTCTAATGTAACCAATTCAACTAAAAGAACTTTACGTTATAAACGCAAACTATATGAAGCGATTGATTCAAAACATCTTTGGGATAGCACTAACAAGTATGTTGGTGCTGTCTTCGTGTTCCAAAGAGCGCTCTTCTGCTACAGGTTGGGAATTCAATAACTACAAAAACGGTGGTTTTGAAAAATTCGATGCCCGTGAGCAAGAAACTGGCCCAGGCCTTGTCATGATCGAAGGTGGTACCTTCACCATGGGCCGTACAGAACAAGACGTTATGTCTGATTGGAATGCGCGTGCATCAAGAGTAACTGTTGCCTCTTTTTACATGGACCGCACAGAAGTCACCAATTTCCATTGGTTGGAATACATGTATTGGATGCGTCGTGTTTACTACAAAACGTACCCACATGTCTACAAAAAATGTTTACCAGACACCCTTGCCTGGAGAACAGCCCTTGGATACCGTGAAAAATACGTAAACTATTATTTACGTCATCCTTCTTACAGAGATTACCCTGTTGTTGGTGTTTCTTGGTTACAAGCCAATGATTTCTGTAAATGGCGTACAGATCGTGTCAATGAAGCCATTCTTGTTCGCGAAGGTATTTTAAAATGGCACTTTGCCGATGAAGGTAGTGCAGATGTTGGTGCGGCCAATAAATCTGACTACGACAAAAAATATGCTTCTGTTCCTCAAAACATGTTCTCCACTGAAAACTATTTGAATGGTAACTACACCATTGAATCAGAGGGCGGATATGTGTTGAACAAAGACAGCAAACCAAAGGCACCAACGGACAAAAACAAGCGTCCAAAACCACGTGATCCTTATCAACTCGAAAACTACGATCCAATCTACGCCGACATGGACAACGGCCGTTTAGGTACGCGTCCTGTCAAAATGGAAGACGGCATCTTATTGCCAGCTTACCGTCTACCAACCGAAGCTGAATGGGAATTCGCTGCTCTTGGTCTAATTGGTAACCTCGATGAAGGTTCTGAGAATATCAATGATCGTCGCATTTATCCTTGGGATGGCCACTACGTACGTCAAGACGAAGAGCAATTTGCCGGAGCTATCCAAGCAAACTTCATGCGTGGCAAAGGTGACATGATGGGTGTTGCTGGTCGTTTGAACGACGGCGCAGACATCACGGATCGCGTCGATGCATTTTGGCCTAATGACTACGGTCTTTACCACATGGCTGGAAACGTTTCCGAATGGGTTATGGATGTCTACCGTCCATTGACCTCAGAGGTTGCCGAAGGTTTTATGCCATTCCGTGGCAATAAGTTCCAGACTCAACTTTTGGTTCCGAACGGCCTATATGACAAACCAGTTAAAGCCAACGAAAACATCTACGATGTACACGGCATGAAAGAATTTGTTAACGAATTTGCGCGCGTAAAATATTTGGCACACGCCAACAAGAAATATGCGCAAGATGCCGGTGCCAACTACCAATCTAATATGTCTGGTAAAAGCACAACCAAAGATACAAGCGCAGGTTCTACCGACTCTTCAGGTGCACAAAATGCACCGAAACCAGGTTCGGTAAATAACAACCCGATGAATTCTCGAGTATACGCCAAACAAGATCCGCGTAAATACCAGTTCAATGCGCCTTCAAACTATTACATCTCTAATAACTCACAATTTACCTCGCAAGAGCGTATGCAATTTGAGTTCTTGGATACACTCAACATGATGCTAGATACCGCTATTGCGCTACACAATCAAGGACGCACAATCGCAGCATCTGCCTACATCGAGCGCGTGTTATTTAACAAGGATTTGCCAAGCGAAATCCAAGAAGGTGCCAAAAAACAAGACCTTCTTGAACTCATGGCCTTGGCTTTCGATTACGAACAACCTACTGCTTATTTAGGTATAGATACCGCACTTTTCAGTCGTGAGTACCTCGAGCGCAAGTTCTTATCTTATAGTACAGATCCTACCATTACTACCTGGATCATGACTCTACGTAACGGACTAAGCGAATTCATTACCACCACAAAAGGTAGCCAGCGTTGGAGAGACGTAACAGTAGAAGAAAACGCAGGTCGTTTGAACTACCGCAAAGACGATTACATCGACTACCTCGACGGCGATTTAGAATCTTCTATTTATTACAATAATTCGAAGCGCAAAGAAGAGATCAATAGCGGACTTCGCGATCCGAAACTCGTTATGTATCAAAGTGAGCACGAGAATTACAACCTCGGCAATGAGCAAATTAACGCCGGTAAATCAGGCTGGCCTACAACGCTCGTTTCTGACAAGAGCCGCGTATACAAAGGAGGTTCTTGGGCAGATCGCGCCTATTGGTTATCAGTAGGAAACCGACGCTTCCTCGATGAAGACAAAGCAACAGCTACAATTGGTTTCCGTTGTGCAATGGACCGCATTGGTAGCTCACGCCGACCAGATATCAAAGAATAAGCGCTGAAAAGTTCTTAGAAAAGCCCGATTCGTCGGGCTTTTTTTTTGCAACTTTGTGTTATGGAAAAATGGCTCCAACTTTTCGATCAATGCACTGGTATTTGTACCGATAGCCGACAGATCAAACCGGGCTGCATGTATATAGCGCTCAAGGGAGCGAATTTCAACGGCAATACATTTGCCCAACAAGCGCTAGATAATGGCGCCAAATTTGCCATCGTAGACGAAGCTGAGTATGCTCAAGGCGAAGCTATTTTCCTGGTAGCAAATGGGCTTGATTTTTTACAACAATTAGCACACGCACACCGGATGCGTTTTACGATACCCATCATTGCCATTACCGGAAGCAATGGAAAAACCAGCACCAAAGAATTGCTCAATTGCGTGCTGCAAACCAAATATAACGTACTCTGCACACAAGGCAATCTCAATAACCATATTGGCGTGCCTCTTACCCTACTGCAACTCAACGGTTCTCATCAGGTAGCCATCATTGAAATGGGCGCCAACAAATTATTCGATATAGATGAGCTTTGCCGTATTGCCATACCCACACATGGCCTGATTACCAACATTGGGAAAGCGCATTTAGAAGGGTTTGGCAATTTTGAAGGCGTTTTGAAAACCAAAACCGAATTATTCGATCATGTATCTGCAAACAAAGGTGTGTTATTTGTCAATGCCGATGATCCGATTTTAATGGAGGCTGCAAGTGCCAGAACCCCATTACTCACTACTTTCGGACAACAAAATGGCGCGCTCCGAGGTAATTTAGCGTATCTCGATCCTTTCGTCCATTTTTCTTGGCAACAAGACGCATATCAGTCTGAGGTGATCGATACACAAATGATCGGAAAATATAACTTTTATAATTTTCTGGCTGCACTTTGTGTAGGCGCTCATTTTGGGGTTAGTCCCGAGCAAATGAATCAGGCCATAGCTTCTTACATTCCAACAAATAAGCGCTCACAGGTTGAGCGAACCAAAAACAATACGCTCATTGTCGATTGCTATAATGCGAATCCATCGAGTATGCTGAGTGCGCTGAACTCCTTCGTAGAAATTGCCCATGACTCAAAAATGGTGATTCTTGGCGACATGCTCGAACTCGGTAACGAAGGCCCATTGGAACATCAAAAAGTGCTCGAATTTTTGCTTGAAAACAATATTCAATTTTTGACAGTTGGGCCAATTTTTAGGCAACTCAACCCAGATGGTTTCGAAAATACAGCCCAATTAAAAATGGCGTTAGAAAACAAACCGCTTCAAAATAAGCTCATTTTATTAAAAGGATCTAGAGGAATAGCACTAGAGCAACTGATTGACTGCCTTTAATTAGCCGCCATATTGCATTAAAAAGGCTTTTAAAAAGGGATCCAAAGCACCATCCATTACTGCGTCAACATCACCGGTTTCGGTGCCTGTGCGCACATCTTTAACCAGTTTGTAGGGGTGCATAACGTAATTTCTAATTTGACTCCCCCACTCAATTTTCTTTTTGCCAGCTTCAATTTCATTTCGCTTTTCCATGCGCTCGCGCAATTCAAGTTCATAAAGCTGGGATCGCAACAATTGCATGGCTTTTTCTTTATTGGCCAACTGCGATCGCGATTCAGAGTTTTCGATAATAATTCCAGACGGTGCGTGTCGGAGGCGCACTGCCGTTTCTACTTTATTGACATTTTGGCCGCCAGCTCCTCCAGATCGGAAGGTCTCCCAGGTGATATCTGCCGGGTTGATGTGAATCTCGATTTGATCGTCCACGAGTGGATATACGTAAACGGAAACAAAACTTGTGTGTCTTTTGGCATTGGAGTCAAATGGCGAAATGCGAACCAATCGATGAACGCCATTTTCGCCTTTGAGATAACCAAAAGCAAATTCGCCTTCAAACTCTAGGGTGACCGTCTTGACGCCAGCAACATCACCTTCTTGGAAGTTAAGTTCCGTGATTTTATAACCGTGTTTCTGGCCCCACATGAGGTACATGCGCATCAGCATACTGGCCCAGTCGCAACTTTCGGTACCACCCGCACCTGCAGTAATTTGCAAGACTGCCGAGAGGCTGTCCTCCTCATTTGAGAGCATATTTTTAAGCTCGAGTTCTTCAATTTCTTCGAGAAGCTTGGCATATTGATCATTGAGCTCTGCTTCTTCTGCCATTCCTTCGCGAACAAACTCAATCAAAACGTCTAGATCTGCCACGGCACTTGCCGTACGATCAAAAGTATCTACCCAAAATTTAAGACCTCGAATTTGTTTCATTTTTTCTTCCGCTTTTTTAGGATCATCCCAAAAAGAAGGGTCTTGGGTCTTGAGTTCCTCTTCTTTTAATTGCAGTCGTTTTTCATCGATTTTTAAAAACGCTTGAATGGTGGAAAGGCGTGCTTGAAGGGCTTTGTACTGTTCAGAAGTCATGTGACAAAGTTAAGCATTCTCATAAGGAAAGAAAAGTGTTGTCCGCATGATGATTCAGTCAAAATGTGTACATTTGTTACAAATCAATGAAACATGAATATTCCAGCAGAACTCAAGTACACTAAAGACCACGAATGGGTTAAACTAGAAGGCGATATCGCCACTATTGGTATCACAGCATTTGCCCAAAGCGAACTCGGCGACATCGTTTATGTCGAAGTAGAAACCGTTGGTGAGACCATGGC
>CAZINO010000039.1:0-19124 GCA_964540625.1 uncultured Lishizhenia sp.
TAAGTGTTCAGGTGGCTTGTGAAAATATTTTAGATCAAAACTACCGCATGTTTGCATCGAATATTTCTGCCCCGGGACGTAATTTTATTTTAACCCTGCGTGGGTCGTTTTAATCCAAAACGAGAACAAAGAAAAGGCGGAGCTTGCTCCGCCTTTTTTATTGGCTGTCTTTTGTGGCGTATTTGGCTTCGCTTTCCAAATAGAAAAAGGTGTACTTGATTTTTTCTATTGGCGTGATACGCGGCATATATGTGTTTTTGTCGGCCCCGGCAGGAAGCGCTTCCAACTTGGCCTCCATGACAAATATATTTTTTTGAGGGCCGTATGAACCGGCACCATAAGAGAAGTGATAGGCTTCTGTCACAGCGGTGCCAAGGCCATCAAAATTTTTGAATTGAAAAATGCGTCGAGGCGTGTGGTTGCTTACGGTATAAAAGTCTTTGTAGCTTGCATTTCGAATTCTGAAATCAATGAGGATATCCTGGTACTGTGCCGAACTGATATTTTCGAAGCTTACCTTTAGAGGTAGCAAAGGTGAAGAGGGGATGGCAATTGGCGGAGAAAGCATATCAAGTTTTCCATCAAAAAAGAAAAAGTAGTTGAAATTACCCATAAAGCCGAGGTCTGCACGTTTTGCTGGGTTTGGACTTGCAGCAGCTTCTTTCATGGCGAGGTCAAGCCTGTTTACCGTTACAATTGCATCTTCAATTCCGTCCGCATCGAGTTGGGCCCGGTAAATCTGCAACTCAAATTTTTCATTGGCTTGAATATTGAGTGCAGCGCGTACCATTCGGTTGGCATAGGCTTCAAGACTTTGTTTGCCTTTTACGGGAGGGCCAGCCGGTTTATTTTCAGTTGCGCGTTCTTCGCTTTTTGGCTCTTGACAGGACCACAGTAAAAGAGGAAGAAGGATAAGTAAGTATTTCACAATGCAAATATAAGGATGTCTATGATAACGTTTATGAACATTTTTAGGGGTAGTCAAAGAAAATTGTGGATAAATCAAAAGATTTTATAATTGAGTTAAAACACTCTTAATCAAAAAGATATTTCATGTTATTTACTTTGTTAGGTGAAAAAAAACATCGCTTTTGAAACCTTGGCACAATCCTTGGCGTAAGAGCTTTCGAAACAACAACAAAACAACTCAAAAACATAGACCATGACCACAAGCATTCAATCGCTCAGAACTAAGTCGATTCGTCAAGCAAAGCTGAAATTAGATCAGCACCGCGAATTAGGTGTTCAAAGTCCGTTAAATATATTTGAAGTGGCAGATCTACTCGATCGAATTCGCTTCACTGAAGAAAAATTAAGTGTTGAACCTCAAGGCTTCGCACTGATCCTCAACTAATAGTTGATTTATAGTTAGACAAAAGAAGGACGCAGAAATGTGTCCTTTTTTTATGCAATCACGCCAGAGCCGAGCAGCTCATTGCTGCAATACCAAGCAGCAAATTGCCCAGGCGTAATGCCTTTTTGTTTGTGTTTAAAAAGGATATAGAATTCACCCTCTTTTGAAATGAGTTGTGCTTCTTGTAAAGGTTGTCGGTAACGTATGCGCACCAAGCAGTTTAATTGATTGGTTTTTTCAAATGTTGCGCTTTTTTGTATCCAAGAAATACTTTGGCGTTCTAGTTTCAAAGCCCAGCGATTCAGCCCAGGATGCTGTTCGGTTTGGCCGCTGTAAACTACATTTTGAACGGTGTCTATTCCGATCACAAAACTTGGTTCGGGCCGGCCGCCAATATGTAATCCCTTTCGTTGTCCGATGGTATAGTAGTGTGCACCTTGGTGTTTAGTCACGATTATGCCATCTTCAATTTTGTATGTAAATGGCTGAGCCAAGGCTTCTATATTTTGAATGGTAGGAGCTAGTTCGTTGTATTGATTAAAAATTTCTAGGTTCGGTGAGACTTCAATCACTGGACCTTCTTTGGGTGCAAGTTGTTGTTGCAGGAAAGTTGGTAAAGCAATTTTACCAACAAAACACAGTCCTTGAGAATCTTTTTTAGCTGCAGTTACCAAACCATTTTGTTGTGCAATTTGTCTGACTTCTGCTTTTTGAAGGTGCCCAATTGGGAACAATGCTTTTGCGAGTTGTGCCTGGCTGAGTTGGCATAAAAAATAGGATTGGTCTTTACCTGGGTCGGCACCGGCTAAAAGGCCAAAGCTGCCGTCGGGATGCGCTTCTCTTTGGCAATAATGGCCTGTTGCAACGTAGTCAGCGCCTAAATCGAGGGCAGCTTTTAAAAAGACATCAAATTTGATTTCTCTGTTGCATAAAACGTCTGGGTTAGGTGTGCGTCCGGCTTCATATTCTTTGAACATGTAGTTGACAATACGCTCTTTATAGGCTTCCGATAAATCAATCACTTGAAATGGGATACCCAGTTGTTGGGCGATGAGCAAGGCGTCGTTAGAGTCGTCAATCCAGGGGCATTCATCGGAGATTGTTACGCTTTGGTCATGCCAATTGCGCATGAACATGCCAATGACTTCATAACCTTGTTGCTGCAATAACAAGGCCGCCACACTTGAATCTACTCCGCCGGAAAGTCCTACGACTACTCTTTTCATAAAGCAAAGTTAAGTCTTCTTAGTGGATCAGGTGAAGGAAGCCTTGTCTTTTCTCTTCTCCACTTGTGAAGAGATAAAAGTAAATTCCTTCAGAAAGCAATTCACCTTGCTCATTTTTACCTTCGAAGGCTTTTTGAGCTGAATTTGTGGTGAAAATGGTTTGTCCCCAACGGTTCAAAATTTGCAATTCAAAAGAAGCACAGTTTTCATAAAGTGGATCAATTTGCCACTTTTGGTTCCCTAATTCACCATTTAAAGTAATGACATTCGGGAACACCATTTGCTCTAAAACAATAGAGGGAATAATGTCAATGGTGCCATTGGCAGTATATGTACATCCATTTACGAGGTTGAGTGTAAAATCGTATGGGATCATTCCAGGTTGGTCAAAACTCAAGGTAACAGGATTTTGAAAATAAGGCACCGAATTGATTTGCCATTGGAAGTTTTGAATCGATACCACGGGAATTGAAAATGAGGCCTGAAATGTGGCTACTTGCCCACAGGTGTCAGAACTTATTAAATTGATTTGCGGTACACTCAAAAGTTGGAAAGATTGATAGCTGGTATCTGAACAGCCTGCAGAACTTGTTAAAATTAAAGTGGCTGTATAGGTTCCGCTTTGATTATAATTGTAGCTAGAAGGTATATTATTGAGTTGTTGGCCATCGCCTGGCAGAAAAGTCGCTTGTAAGGTTGTGCCATTTATGGGGATACCTGTCCAGGTGCTTTGGTTGCTTAAATTGACCGTTTGTCCATCGCAAAGCGGCTCAACAACAAACGACGCACTCGGCAATGGATTGAAACTCACTTGAAAGGTATCGCTGTGGATACAGCCAATTTCAGTGCTTACAGTAACTATGAAATTTTCAATACTTCCATTATTTGATTGCAAGTCAAACGCATATGGATTTACAGTACCAATTGTTTGACCATTGTGTTGCCAAACGATCTGATCGATGTTGTCCTGATTGATAGAAACGGCATCGGCATTGAGGTTCACTAGCGATCCGCATACACTTGTGGGCCCTGCGTAGGTGACCGTGGGATTCGGATAAACAGCAGCAGTTATTGCATTTGGTGCTGAAAAACAGCCATTCGTATCGACAAAAGTGAGTTCAGCTGTGAACAGACCTGCATTGAGTGTGAGGTTAAAGGTGTCTGCCGCACTTGTATTTGTGCCTTGCGTCCAAAAATATTGAGCCGCAGTTACATCTGTCCAAAAGGAGAGGGTCTGACCAATACAAACGGGTTCATTGGAGAAAATATTAGGTGCACTCGGATTGGAATGAACAATTATGGAAATCGTATCTGGGGTAATTGGGCAGGTGCCGGGCAAAAAACCTGAAATAGTGTAAGTGCCGGCATCTGAAAGCTGCGCTTGTTGAATTTGGATTTGCGGTCCGCTTGCACTGAGGTTATTAGGTCCGGACCAGTTATAGGTTGCACCGGTTAGGGTGTTCGTGCTGAGTAGTATGGGTTCTCCAACACAGAAACTTTGATCGTTGACGCTTATTTGATATTGTGCAGCAGCGAAATCACTAAAATAACCATAACGACAACCACTCGATGCACCGCCATGCACCACCCCCAAATGGAATTTAAAATTGGGGTTATCTATACGAGACGCCATCTGAACGCCCACAAATGCACTCGCGTCAATTTGTGCGTATTTCCAGGTATTATTCGTGCCTGGAACAAAGTTAAAAGACGCTGCGTTGATTATGCCTGTATTTCCGTTGAAGGTGAAGTCGTTTTCGCCGCCAGACGGAACAAGGATGTTTAATGCAAAAAACTCGTTGGTAGAACGAACAAATGCCACTGTATTAGATCCGGTGCAAACAATAGAAGGCAAGACCGCACCGCCGACCTCACAACCAAAACCCGTTGTGTGTAAAACGTGGGCAGGTGAACTCGTTTGTATCAAGACAGTTGGACTGCTCAGTGTATGTACATAGGTGTCTGTAGCGTTAATGGTTGCGACTGGAAGGCCATCGATTGAAATTTGGGTATTGTTTTGAACAGCAACAACATAAATTTTATCGGGGCCATTTAGGTAACCCTTTAAAATAATGTATTCGCTTCCGATAACATGGTTGGGAATGAGTTGGTCACCCATGAGGTCTGCGCAACCTCCGTATGGTGCGCCGCTCATGGAATCGTCGTGCAGGGTAACCGCAATAGGTTGATTACTTGTAATCACGGAGCCGCTTAAGTGCTGATTGGCCAAAATAGAAATGGCCTCCGCTGAAAATGTCTCTCCTTGATTCAAGCTTATGTTAAAAGGAACATTAGCAGGATGTCCTACGATGGCTTGCTTAGGAATGATGGTGATTTGTGTGTTGTTTTGGGTGGCCACAATATTAAAACCAGAACGTGCATAAGATGCATTATTCAAGTAGTTCTGTGTGGGTACCACAAATGATGTGCCCAACGCATTTTTTCCTTTAAGGGCAAAGATATCTGGGTTGCAGTTGCAAGTAGGCGTAACCTCGTAATAAGCCATGATGGGTGCAGTTGCACTGATTTGAAAGCCGTAAGGAAGTACCGTATTGGCTGGCTTGTTTTCAATTTGGTCGATCCAGTTAGTCAGATTCAGTGTTTGGGCATCATTGGCTACCAAATTGAGTACTTGACTCGGGAAATTCGGATTAGCCGGCTGACTAACGGTAATTGTTGCCGCTTGGTTTAAGGTCGCAAAACGAAAAACAATTGGTCGGTCACCATGGCTCTGGGCTACCTCAGGTGCCACGAACCAAAAGAGCGTATCGAGTTGGGCGAAAGAACAAGCAGTGATGCTTGAAAAAATGAGGAAAAAAAAGAATTTCATAAATCAGCGCTTGAGCACTTAAAGTTAGGCACTTAAATGCTGTTGCGCAATTTTTTCAAGACAATTCATGCCGTCAATTGCAGCCGATACGATTCCGCCCGCATAGCCAGCTCCTTCAGCTATAGGGTAGAAGTTCTTGATTTGAACATGCTGAAAAGTGTTTGGGTCTCTTGGAATAAGGACCGGAGAAGAGGTTCTGGATTCGGGTGCATGAACCACTGCGTCGTTGGTAATGAAGCCCGGCATTTTTCGGTCGAAATCAATAAATGCTTGACGCAAACGCGAATAAATGAAATCGGGAAGGATTTCTTTAAGATTGACACTCGTCAGTCCGGGTTGATAAGAAGATCTCGGAAACTGCGTGGTTTTGACACCGTCGACAAAATCTTTGAGCCCCTGAGCAGGTACTTTTTGGGTTTTCCCGGCAGCCTCCCAACATTTTTGTTCTACCTCTTGTTGAAACTGGAGACAAACAAAGGGATTTTCAGGATCAGGTAGGTCTGTGGGTTCTACGCCAACCACAATACCTGAGTTGGCATAAATATTATTGCGCTTAGATGGCGACCAACCATTGGTTACAACCTCATTAGGAGCAGTGGCACACGGCGCAATGATGCCTCCCGGACACATGCAAAAAGAATAAACGCCTCTGTTGTCAACTTGCGTCACAAGACTGTAGGAAGCCGGTGGTAAATAAGCATCGTTGAGTCGGCCATGGTATTGCAGGCCATCTATGTAGGCCTGGGTGTGTTCAACCCGCACACCAAGTGCAAAAGGCTTGGCTTTGATTTCAATGTTGTTTTGGTGTAATAATGCGAAGATATCTCTGGCGGAATGCCCAGTAGCTAAAATTACTTTTTCAACTGCAATTTTTTCCTCTTGATTGACTTGAATATGTGTAATCTTTTTTTCTCGGATAAAAAGGTCTGTTAACTTATTTTCGAAGTTGATTTGACCACCCGAAGCAATAATTTGTGCGCGGATGGCTTCAATGAGTTGAGGGAGTTTATTGGTTCCGATATGCGGATGTGCGTCGATAAGGATGTCTTCGGTGGCGCCGAATTGAACCAGCCACTCGAGTACTTTTTGAACGTCGCCGCGTTTTTTAGAACGCGTATATAATTTGCCATCCGAGTAAGTGCCGGCCCCGCCCTCGCCAAAACAATAATTGGACTCAGGGTTGAGCACATGTTCTTTGGTGAGTTTGGCGAGGTCTCGCCTGCGCGAGCGGACGTCTTTGCCGCGCTCAAAAATAATGGGTCGAAAACCTTGCAAGATAGCTTGTAGCGCGGCAAAGAGTCCGGCGGGGCCGGCCCCAATAATGTGAACGCATGGCGCATTTGGTGGCAAGATTTCGAAGGTCGTGGGTCTGAAACGAGGTGAAAGCGTTGTATCTACAGCCACCTCTATACTTGCATTGATTTTGATTTGCTTTTGGCGCGCATCAATACTGCGCTTGCGCCAACGAAAAGCGATGTTTTGCTTAGGGGGTAGTTGAAGTTCTTTACGAATGCGCTTTTCCAAGTAAGCGTCGTCTTTGGCTTCTTCTGGCGAACATGTGAAATCAAGAATTGAAATCATCCTTCAAATATCAATGAAAAATACCAAGCTCGGTTGTAAAGTTGATCGATGGGGTTAGACACTGGCGTGAAGTCTTGAATAAAACTGCTTTTGAAGCCATGGCTGTACTTGAGTTCGATTCCAAACTTAAAATACGGTGCAAAAAACTCGACGCCACCGCCAATTTGACCTTGCCAATCGTTCTTTTTTATTTTCACAAAGGGGTCATAGAAATTTTGAGATGCATCTTGCTGCGATTGCAAATCGATACTGTATTGCATGCCAAACAGCGAGTAGGCGGTAAAATTGTTGTAGCGCTTGGTGCGGAATTGCAACATCATAGGAAACTCGAGGTTCGTGGAATTAACGCGCTGTTGGCCAGCTCCGTTCAAAAACCAAATGGTGTCGAGACTTTTGTAATTGAGTACCCTTTCCTGAAAAGAAAGCGTTGGAATAAAGCGAAAGCGGATAGTAGGGGTGCCTAATTTTACGGTTGTGAGAATGCCGAGCTGTCCACCTGGTTGTGCGTCATTTTGGATGGAGAGCAGTTGGTATTGGTTATATGCATTGGGTTTTGGCATAACGGTGAAGTCTGAGCTATTGACACCAAGCATGAATCCAAAGTGAATGTAACGTTTGTCGAAATTCTTGTAGCGCTGTTGTTTTTGTGTTTGTGCCAACAAACACGGGCTTAGTAAGCAACAAAAAAGCAATAGTTTCATGACCTCCAAACGCCTCATTTGTCGAATTATTGTGCTTTTGTACCGATGTAAATACTAGCAATGCCGCCACTTAGACGGATGGGCTCTTGGGTTTGGTAACCCACTTTTTCAAGTACGTCTACAAAAGCTTGGCCTTCTGGGAATACAGCAACGCTTTCCGGGAGGTAGGTGTAAGCCCGCTCGTCTTTCGAGATGTACTTGCCAAAAAAGGGTATAAAGACATTGGAGTAAAATCCAAAAAGTTGTTTGATTGGAAAAGACTTTGGTTTAGAAAACTCTAAAATAACGGCCTTTCCCCCGGGTTTGAGGACGCGCAGCATCTCGGCTAGGCCTTTTTCAAGGTTTTCATAGTTGCGCACACCGAAACCAACGGTAATGGCATCAAAAAAGTTGTTTTCGAAAGGCATGTTTTCGGAATCACCTAATTGCATATCAATGATTTGGTCAAAGGCGCGTTTTTTCATTTTTTGTTTACCGACAGCTAACATGCCTGCTGAGATGTCCATGCCGATAATTTGAGTGGGTTTGAGTGCCAAACAAGCGATGGCAAAATCTCCGGTGCCGGTGGCTAAATCGAGCATGACCTTTGGTTGCAAAGCGCGCAATTGCTTTACCGCTCTTTTGCGCCAAAGGTGATCAATACCCAAGGATAAAAAATGATTTAGAAAGTCGTAGTTGGCCGAAATGTTATTGAACATCTGAGCGACTTCCTCTTTTTTTGATTGCCCCGAATCATAGGGCTTAACGACTTTTTCTGACATTTTATAAAATGTGTTGCAGTGCTTCAGCACGTAATTTTTCTTTATTGATACTGACCACACCGGGTGTTTCGCAAACCAAGCCGCCAGCTAAATTGGCTAAGGCAGCAATTTGTGTTGGTGACGCACCGCAAACCAAACTCAGGCATGCTGTAGCTATAACGGTGTCACCTGCACCCGAAACGTCGGCAATATTGCGCAAGTGGGCAGGTAAATGATAGTGTTGCTGGCCATCATACATTTGAACGCCGTGTTCAGATAAGGTCACAAATGTGTATTGACTTTCTAGTTTTTGCTGTAAGTTTTCAATGGCTTGAGCCAGCGCAGTTGGCTCATTGCTGTAGTTGAAATCTATTTGCAATCCGTCTTTAAGTTCTTTGAGGTTGGGTTTGAAAAGCGTGCAACCCTTGTAGGCGAAAAAGTTTTTCTTTTTGGGATCTACCACCACAGGAATTTGAAGCTGCTGTGCTGTGTCAATGAGCCATTCGATGAGCGCTGCAGTAAGCACGCCTTTGTTGTAGTCTTCTAAAAGAATGCCGTCGATGCCACTTGCTAAAATAACTTCAATTTGGCTTTTAAAAGTGTTTGTTTCCAATGCACTGAGGTCGTGTTGATCCTCGTTGTCTATGCGCAAAAGTTGTTTGCCATTGGAAAGCACCCGGGTTTTTATTGTTGTTTTGCGCTCCTCAGATAAAAATATGGCTGTTGTGTCGATTTGTGCTTGCTCGAGTTGTTGCTTGAGGTGTTGGCCAGTTAGGTCTTGGCCAATGACACTCGCAAGATAGGCCTTGGCCCCAAGAGCAATCAGATTTAATGCGACATTGCCAGCGCCACCGATGCGTTGCTCTTCTGTTTTGAGATCTACAACGGGAACAGGTGCCTCAGGACTCATGCGATCAACCTTACCGTGAATATAGGCGTCCGTCATGACGTCTCCAACGACTAAGATGCGTTTGCCATTAAAGGCCTCGAGTAGGGCGGAGATATGCATTTATTGAAGTTGAGCGAGTGCTGTGGCAATTCGATCCACCGCTTTTTGCAGTGTTTCTTCAGAGGCCGCGTAACTGATTCTAAAACAATTGGGGTCACCAAAAGCGGCTCCACCCACGCAGGCAACGAGACCGACCTCGAGTAGATACATGCAGAGTTCATCGGAATTCTGAATCGTTTGGCCCTTGTAAGTTTTGCCAAAATAAGCGGAGCAATCAGGGAAAACATAAAATGCACCACCTGGTTGATTGACTTTCAGACCTGGAATGTTTCTGAGTCCTTCCAAAACTAAATTGCGACGGCTTTCAAAAGCGCCGATCATGTCTTTGAGTATCGACGGGTCTGCATCCATTGCCGCGATGGTGGCACGCTGTGTTATTGAACAAGTTGCAGAGGTGAACTGACCTTGGACTTTATCGCAGGCGGCGGCAATGGCTTTAGGAGCACCGATATATCCGAGACGCCAGCCTGTCATGGCCCAAGCCTTAGATACGCCGTTTACGGTTACCACTTGATCATAGATTTCTGGAAACTGCGCGAGGCTTTCGTGTTGACCAACAAAGTTGATGTGTTCGTAGATTTCGTCAGACATCGCGATTATTTGCGGATATTTGGCCAACACACGTGCGATGTCTTGTAGTTCTTCTTTTGAATACACAGAACCGGTAGGGTTGCACGGTGTTGAGAACATCAGCATTTTTGTTTTTGGTGTGATTGCTGCCTCGAGGTCTGCACCCGTAATTTTAAAGTCTTTGTCAATGCCTGCTGAAATCACTACTGGAATTCCTTCGGCCACTTTGACAATTTCCAAATAAGATACCCAGTATGGTGCGGGAATAATGACTTCATCGCCGGGATTGATGAGGCTCAAAACCAAATTGGCAATACTCTGTTTGGCTCCGGTTGAAACAACAATTTGGTCTTTGCTGTAGCTCAGTTTGTTGTCTCTAAGGAATTTACGAGAAATGCTTTCCCTGAGGTCGTCGTAACCGGGAACAGGGGTGTAGGTCGTAAAATTCTGTTCTAATGCTTCAACAGCGGCTTGCTTGATAAAGTCAGGGGTATGGAAATCGGGTTCACCCAATGAGAGAGAAATAACGTCCATTCCTTGGGATTTGAGTTCACGGCTTTTTTTAGCCATTGCAATGGTTGCAGACTCTTCCATGGCCAGCAAGCGCTCAGATAATTGAATCATGTTTTCGGGTTTGTGCAAAGGTAGTAATTTGCGATGAATTGACTTATCTTTGCCGCATGCGAATTGATATAATTACGGTGTTGCCCGAGTTGCTTCAAAGCCCATTTGCCGCGTCTATCATGAAACGTGCCCAAACCAAGGGGCATTTGGAATTACACGTGCACAATCTGCGCGATTTTTCAGATGATAAACACCGCAATGTGGACGATTATCAGTACGGTGGAGGCGCCGGTATGGTCATGAGTGTAGGCCCAATCTCCAAAGCGATTGAAAATCTACTTGCAGCGCGTAGCTACGACGAAATCATTTACATGACTCCAGATGGCGCTATTTTGGATCAAAACAGTTGCAATCAGTTGTCTTTAGCGCAAAACATCATCATATTGTGCGGTCATTACAAAGGAGTCGATCAGCGTATTCGCGATTTATACATTACCAAAGAAATTTCCATAGGCTCCTACGTTTTGAGTGGTGGTGAGCTCGCAGCCGCAATTGTAGTCGATGCTGTTGTTCGCCTCATACCCGGCGTGCTTAACGATGAAACATCGGCATTGACCGATTCTTTTCAGGATGGTTTATTGGCTCCGCCGGTATACACGCGTCCACCAGAATTCAAGGGATTAAAAGTGCCGGAAGTACTTTTAGGTGGCAATCCGAAAGAAGTAGAAGCTTGGCGAGAGGAACAGGCGCTCTTGCGAACCAAAGAAAGAAGACCAGATTTATTGGGAGAATAACCCTGTTATTACTGTTCTATTTTTTATTTAAATAAAACATTTTAAAATGCTAATCTTCAATTATTTGCAGATTGGCAAATCTAAGGAGAACGGTTTTAGAACCGTGTTGTGGAAAGAATATCGTAGCCTTCTTATCCGGACCTTGGCCATCTAGTTGCAGCACTTTCCCTTTTCCGAATTTTTCATGTAAAACGTTGTGGCCAACCATGAGGCTAGCCATATTTGCTTGCTGTTGTGGATTGGCACTTTTGTTTTGGCTTACTTCTTTTAGCGAGCGCAGTTGTGGACTGCCTCCAAGTGGTTTATTCAGCCCCCCAGTAAACCCCCGTTCAATACTACCGGATCCCATTAATGAACGGCTATTGGCTGTTCGGGATATGGTTTCAAACTGCAAATATTGGGGGTCAATTTCGTCGATAAAACGGGATGGTTCACACATGATGGATTGCCCCCAAGTAAAGCGGCTGGTGGCGTAAGATAGCATGCAACTGCGCATGCCGCGGGTAAGAGCCACATAAAACAAGCGGCGTTCTTCTTCGAGTTCTGAGCGCGAATTGAGTGCCATTTGCGAAGGAAATAAATTTTCTTCGAGGCCGACAATAAAAATATGTGGAAATTCAAGGCCTTTGCTCGAGTGAATGGTCATGAGGCTGATATGGTTGCGGTCTTCTGGTTTTTCTTGATCGGCGTCGGTCAGCAAAGCGACGTCCATCATGAAGTCAGCGAGGGTGCGGGGTGCGTCTGGCTCAGCGCCGCGCACAAATTCTTGAATACCAGCCAATAATTCTTCAATGTTCTGAAATCGCTCGACTTCTTCGGGGCCTTTGTCTTTTTCTGAAAGTAATTCGCGCAGAATTCCCGATGATTTGGCGATGCGCTCCGCGAGTGTAAAAGCATCTGTTTTATCGAGTTCAGCGCCAAAACTTGAGATCATGGTGGTGAATTCGTAAATTTTGGCTTTAGCTGCAGAACTGACATCGGCAGGGAATTGTTGAAAATCGGAAATAACTTCCCACATGCTGGTACCATAGCGGTTGGCTGCGATAATGATGTTTTCTATAGTGGTTTTTCCAATTCCGCGTTTGGGGTAGTTGATCACGCGCTTAAGGGCTTCTTCGTCGTGGGGGTTGGCACTCAGTCTAAAATAGGCGAGGAGATCTTTAATTTCTTTGCGCTGATAAAACGATAAGCCCCCGTAAATTTTGTAGGGCATATTGAGTTTGCGCAGCGCTTCTTCAAAGGCCCTGGATTGTTTGTTGGTGCGGTACAAAATGGCAAAGTCTTGAAAACGTGCGCCCTCAGCTGTTTTGCGTTCAAAAATGGCTTGGGCTATGGTGCGTCCTTCTTCGTTGTCGGTGAGCGACCTTTGTACCTTGATTTTGGCGCCCTCGTTGTTGTCTGTCCAAACCGTTTTGAGGATTTGATCCTTGTTTTTTTTGATAATGCTATTGGCTGCCTCTACTATGTTTTTGGTGCTGCGGTAATTTTGCTCGAGTTTGTAAAGGGCAAAGTCGGGATAGTCTTTTCTGAAGTTGAGGATATTTTCAATGTTTGCGCCCCGAAATGAGTAAATACTTTGAGCGTCGTCTCCGACCACGCAAATGTTTTGGTAAGCTGCAGCAAGTTTTTTCACGATGAGGTACTGCGCATAGTTGGTGTCTTGGTACTCATCGACCAAAATGTACTGAAATTTTTGCTGGTAGTAATGCAGTACGTCGGGGAAGTCGCGCAAAAGCACGTTGGTAAAATACAGGAGGTCATCGAAATCCATGGCGCCTGCCTTCAGGCAACGGTTGGCGTAGGTTTGAAAAATACGACCAAGCTCTGGTCTGCGGGATTGCTTGTCTTCTAATTGAATTTCTGTGTTGGCAATATAAGCTTCTGGCGATATAAGGTTGTTTTTTGCAGCCGAAATACGACCAAATACCATGCTGGGTTTGTAGGTTTTGTCGTCCAAATTCAACTCTTTGATGATGTCCTTTATGAGGCTCTTGGAGTCTTGGGTGTCGTATATGGTGAAATTATTTGGGAAACCAATGCGTTCGGCATTGAAGCGTAAAATTTTAGAGAATACGGAGTGAAAAGTACCCATTGAGATGTTTTTCGCCTCTGCGGCGCCTACAATATGGCCAATTCTTTCGGTCATTTCTTTGGCTGCCTTGTTGGTAAAGGTCAGGGCCAAAATATGAAATGGGTCAATGCCTTGTTCCATCATAAAGGCGATGCGGTAGGTGAGTACGCGCGTTTTGCCCGAGCCAGCGCCGGCAATGACCATTATTGGGCCGTAAATGTGTTCAACGGCAACCCGCTGACTTTCGTTGAGTTCGTCTAAATAGGACATGGAAAAAAGCTGTTCTCAAAAGTACTATTTTATGTTGCATCCTTTCCAGTCAAAATGCAGTATTTTTGCACAAAATTGAAGCGCAAAATCGAAACCCCATCGGCAATTTTGCGTATAAACGCTTTTTGAACAACCAGCAAGCATGAGAACCAAATACATTGACCTGATCGAACAAACTTTTGATTTCCCTCAAAACGAATTCTTTCTCCGAGAAGACCGCCTCTTTTTTCATGGCATTGACCTCATGCGTTTGGTCCACGAACACGGTACGCCGCTCAAGTTTCATTACTTGCCGCAAATTTCCAATAATATCCAACGTGCCAAAGGCTGGTTTCGCGAGGCCATCATGAACCTCGGTTATCAAGGCAATTACTACTATTCATACTGCACCAAGAGTTCTCATTTCGCGTTTGTCCTCGATGAAGTCCTTAAAAACGATGTCCACATCGAGACCTCTTCTGCTTTTGATATTGACATCGTCAATAGCCTTCAAGCCGCTGGTAAACTCAAGCCAAAAAGCTACGTCATTTGCAATGGCTACAAACCAGCACCTTATTTACAGAAAATTGCCAAACTCATCGAGCAAGATGAATTGCGTATTGTTCCGGTTGTAGACAACATCGACGAACTAAAGCAGCTCATCGAACTCACTTCAAACGAACTCAATATTGGCATCCGGATTGCCTCCGAAGAAGAACCCAAGTTTGAATTTTACACCTCCAGACTCGGTATCCGTTACCGTGAAATTGTGCCTTTTTACAAAGCTATACTCAAAGAGAATCCAAGAGTGCGCGTTAAAATGCTGCATTTTTTCATCAATACGGGCATCAACGATACCGCCTATTATTGGAACGAACTCACCAAATGTTTGCGCGTCTATTCAGACCTCAAGAAGTTGTGCCCAGAATTAGATTCTTTAAATATAGGTGGGGGCTTTCCCATTAAAAAATCGCTGGCATTTGATTTCGACTACGCTTATATGGTTCGTGAAATCCTCACCCAAGTAAAAAGGGTTTGCCAAGATAACGATATTCCAGAGCCCAATATTTTTACCGAATTTGGTTCTTTTACAGTAGGAGAGAGCGGTGGTGCTATTTTTAGTGTATTGCATCAAAAACAACAAAATGACCGTGAAAAATGGAACATGATCGATTCTTCGTTCATGACCAACTTGCCAGATACCTGGGCAATTAACCAGCGCTTTATTATGTTGCCGATTAATCGCTGGAACGACGATTACGAACGGGTGTTGTTAGGTGGTCTTACCTGCGATTCAGATGATTACTACAATTCTGAACAGCATTCCAATGCCATTTATCTGCCCAAATTTGATAAAAACAACACGCAATACATCGGTTTCTTTAATACGGGAGCTTATCAAGAAACAATTGGTGGCTATGGTGGACTCAAGCATTGCCTCATTCCCGAGCCTAAACATATCCTAATTACCCGAGACGAAAACGGAAAAATTCAGACCGAAGTGTTTAGCAATGAGCAAACTGCGCAAGATTACCTAAAAATATTAGGTTACGATAAATAACCGAGGCGTTATTCGTGCTATATTTGCGCACAATTTTATATCAAAATGAAAGTTGCATCTATTGCGTTGTTGGCGTCTAATAAATTTTCTTCAAAAGTTCAGTCTTGGGCGGCTGCTGTGGCCTCAGAAGTGCTTTTGGTCAACGAAAAAGCAGAAGACTTCTTTGAGCAAACCGATAGCCTCCTGATTTTCAATCAGAACCAAGAATTAAGCCCTGAGATTCTCGAAATAAAGGCGCGCTACGACAAGCAGCAAAAACCCGTACATAAAATTGATATTAATGGCACGCTAAGGGTGGGTATTACCAATTTTGATTTATGGTTGGATAGCACCAAAGCCAAAAATCTGTTGGTCATTGGCGCAGAAGAATTGGCCGACAATCCCAATTTAGATCGCTACTTACTTTCTTAATTCTACTTGGCAGTCTTTTTGAAGCGCATTTAGTATGCGCTGCATGGCTTTTTCAATTTGCTGTTCACCGAGCGTCTGTTGTTTGTCTTGAAGGTAAAAAGCCAACGCATACGATTTTTTGTTTTCTGGCAGGTTTTTCCCTTCGTACACATCAAATAACTGGATATCCTGAAGCAATTTGGTCTCGGCTTTGCGCGCACTAGCGACCAAATCTGAGTAATTTAAGGACTGATCTACTAATAAAGATAAATCGCGTCGAACAGCGAAGCTTTTAGGTACTTCTTTGAACTTGATTTGTTGTTGTGCAGCAATCTGATTAAGAAGGGTCCAATTGAATTGTGCGTAGAAAACTTCCTGCTTGAGGTCAAATGCATTTTGAATTTGACCAACGATTTGACCATAGCTTACCACCAGTTCATTTTCAATGCAGATGTCTGTGCCTTGATGGTAGATTGAACTTTCATTTTGGTGTTCATTGCAAAGTCCGGCAATTCCAAATCTTTCGAGGAGGGCGTAAACTTCTTTTTTCAGACTAAAGTAAGTGTGTGAAAGCCCTTGGCTATTCCAATTTTCAGTTTGTTGTTTGCCAAATAGAACCATTGCGAGTTCTTGTTTTTCAATGCGCGTTTGTGCGTGTAGCTGATAAGATTGCCCAAATTCAAATAATTGAATGTTGGCAATTTGCCTATTTTGATTGTGTTGTAAATTTTCTAGTAAACCAAAAAGTAGGGTTTGCCGCAGGTTTGCCAAATCTTGACTTAATGGATTGAGTATGGAAATGGCTTGTCCGTAAGACTCATCGAGAAATTGCGCGTATTGTTTCTTGGTTAACGAGTTGTTGAGTGCTTCAAAATAGCCTCTACCGACAAAAAATTCAGCAGCATTGCTTTTTTGAATTTCGGTATCAATCGCATGAACTTTTGCCAAACTGAAATTCCATTTTGCAGGCAATGCTATGTTATTTAAACCATAAATGCGAATGATTTCTTCAATGACATCTACTGGTCTTGTGACATCTACTCTGTAGCTCGGAACGACGAGCTCCCATGTATCATTTTGAAAAGAAAGCGTCTGAAAATCGAGGTCGTCAAGAATTTGTTGAATGGCTGCTATCGGAATGTCATTGCCAATCAATTGGTTAATGGCATTGAGACTAAGGTCGAGTTTTATAGCTTGTGGGAGTTGACCTTCATATTTAAAAGTAGCGCTGCCTATTTGCGCACCAGTTAGTTCTTGCAAAAGGTTTGCACAACGCAACAATGCGTAGTTGGTCAATGCGGGGTCAACACCGCGTTCAAATCGAAAAGAAGCATCGGTATTTAGGCCATGTTGGCGAGCTGCTTTTCGGATGCGTACTGCATCGAATAAAGCCGATTCAATGAGCACGCGCGTTGTGTTTTCACTGACACCGCTTTTATTGCCGCCCAAAACACCCGCAAGACATTGAGCCCCCTTGGAATCGGCAATGACAAGTTCATGGCCAGCCAGTTTATAAGTTGTTTGGTCAAGTCCAATAAAAGATTCATTTGTTTGAGCGCAGCGTATTTTTATTGGCTGCTCAATTTGATCGGCATCAAATATATGGAGTGGTGTGCCTAATTCCCGTTGGACAAAATTGCTGATGTCGACTACATTATTGATGGGTTTGAGACCAACCGCTTTGAGTCGGTTTTGCAACCATTTGGGCGAGGGTCCGACCTTGACGTTATTCAAGATGAGCCCATGGTATTTTTTACACCCTTCGGTATCATCAATTTGAATTTCAAGCGGATTTAGATTTTCATTTTTAAGTGCTGGAACCTCTGGAAATTGGAGCTGTATTTTGGTGTCCGCATGCAAGTTATGGTAAGCGAGGATATCTCGGGCCACGCCGATGTGACCCATGGCATCGGCTCGGTTAGGAGTTAGCCCAATTTCTAATTGCGTATCGGCTGTTAACTCAAAATACGTTGCCGCTTTTTGACCTACGGCCGTTGAAGCGGGTAAAACAAGTATTCCGTCATGGCTGTTGCCAAGTCCGAGTTCGTCTTCGGCGCAAAGCATCCCTTCTGAGGCGACGCCACGAATTTTGGCTTTTTTAATTTCAAAAGGTTGATCTGGTTGCGGATACAGGGTGCAGCCTACTGTGGCAACTAGCACTTTTTGACCGGCAGCAACGTTTGGCGCGCCACATACGATTTGTAAAGGGTCTGCTTTTCCAATATTGACGGTTGTGACCTTTAACTTATCCGCATCGGGATGTTGTTCACAAGTCAGTACTTCTCCGATAAGTACGCCTTCTAAACCACCTTGAATTTCTTGATAGGGTGCGATGCCTTCAACCTCCAAACCGGTTTGGGTAAGGATGTCGCTGAGTTCCTCGGGCGTATAATTAAAGTCGAGGTAAGTTTTGAGCCAATTATAGGATACTTTCATGTGGTGGAATGATGTTGACTTCGCGTTCGAGCAGCACGCCGAATTGCGTTTGAATCTTTTCTATGATGAAGGAGGAAAGGTCAAGAATTTGTTGGCCAGTGCTTCCTCCGTGGTTGACAAGTACTAAAGCTTGTTTGTCGTGTACGCCACAATTGCCCATTCGAAATCCTTTTAAACCCGCTTTCTCGATAAGCCAACCGGCGGCTAACTTAATGTCAGAATCGGGTAGCACGAAATGTGCGATATCTGGGTATTCTTTTTGGAGCGCTGCAAAGCGCTCTTTGCGCACAACAGGGTTTTTAAAAAAGCTACCCGCATTGCCGAGCACTTTCGGGTCGGGGAGTTTGGATTGCCTGATGGCAATTACAGCTGCTGAAATATCTTGTATGGTGGGTGTCGTAATTCCTTTTGACAAAAGTTCTTGTTGTATAGCACCGTAGCTCGTGCGTAAGCTGGCTTTTTTCGACAACCTAAATGTGACATCTAAAATGATGTATTGGTTTTTTAAAGCCCTTTTGAATACACTTTCACGGTAGCCAAACTGACACTGCGCGTTATCAAACGTATGAATTTGACCATTTGAAATACAGTAGGCGTTTAATGTATGAAATACATCTTTGATTTCAACGCCGTAAGCGCCAATATTCTGCATTGGGCTCGCGCCAACAGAACCAGGAATAAGTGAGAGGTTCTCAAGGCCTGCCCAATTATTTGCTATACAATACTGAACAAATTGGTGCCAGTTTTCGCCCGCACCTGCTTTCACATAAACGAATTCATCGTCGGAGGCGCTCACTTCAATGCCGGTGATGCTATTGTGCAAGACAAGCCCGTTAAAGTCTTCAGTAAATAGCACATTACTGCCTCCGCCTAAAACCAAAAGGGGTTCATTGGGGTACTGCTTTAGATATTGTTCAAGTTCATTGCAACTTGAAAAGCGACCAAAATACTTGGCTTTGGCGTCTATTCCGAAGGTATTGAATGCTTGAAGGCTGTAATTGTGTTGCATGAGAAGCCCAAAGTTAGAAATATTGTAGAAAAGTCGGGG
>CAZINO010000040.1:0-18876 GCA_964540625.1 uncultured Lishizhenia sp.
AACTGCAAAAATAATAGAAGATGAGCACTTTCGGTATTGTAATGTTTCTTTTAATTGGCGGAATGGCCTTTTGGATGTTGTTCTTTTTATTGGGTTTTATCCTCCCGTATTGGCTTACGCTAGGTCTTTTCGAACAATTGCGCCCAAAACGCATTTTTGACGAAGAGTCAAAATAAAGAAACTATGCCTTTATCCGAAAGCGCCCACGAGGCGCTTTTTTTATACGCCAAAAATTTGTTGGCAGTTTTGATGAATGGTTATACAGATTTGGTCTGTTGGCAGGTCGTTTTCATCCGCACCAAAAGGATCCTCAATTTCTTCGGCCAGTAATTCCATACTTACTAAGGCGTAAAACACAAAAGTCGAAATGAAAGCCGAGAAATATCCAAATAGTGGCACGAAAGCAAGCGGCATTGTCAGAACATAAATAAAAATAAACTTTTTAATAAAAAGACTGTAAGAAAAGGGAATCGGCGTGTTTTTAATGCGCTCACATGCGCCAAGCGAGCCTACAAGAGAGTCAACGTCTTTTTGAATAGCTAGCCACATTTCATGACTGATAATTTGACTGGTGAGTAAAATTTGAATTTCGCTGCGAAGTCTTTGTTGAATAGCTAAAGGTTGATGTCCGTCAAATGCAAAAATATTTTGATATTTTGGAAGCTCGGGGTCACTTTCTAGTGCTTTGTTGCGCAGGTGGTTTTTCATCGCAAAAACAAACAAAGAAATCAGTTCACGAAGCAATATCTTTTGTTCGTTTGAAATACTTAGTACACTTAGTTTTGCGCTTAAACTACGCGTATCATTGACAACTGAACCCCATGCTTTTCTGCCCTCCCACCAACGGTCGTAGGCGGTATTTGTCCGGAACACCAACAATAATGAAATCACAAATCCCAACAAAGAATAAACAGTTGTTAGGTTTTTAAGAAAAACAGCTTCTGGAAAAAAAGCGATTTCGATGTATGCAATTAGAATGGATAAAAGACTGATGTAAACCAATTCCTTCCACATCATTCTTGCCGTATCACTTTTGTGAAAGGAGAAAATAAAAGAAAGCCAATTTTTTGGATTGTAGTTGATCATGAGTTTTTTAGTTAGAAGTACAAAAGTAAAATACTTTGGTCACTTAAAATTTGTTTAATTTCGAAGCACAATATCAAGCAACACCAGATGGAAATCACACCAGAACTCAAAGAGAAATTAGACTTACTTCATCAGAAATACGCAGCTTTAGGCGAAGATTTCAATGCCTATCTCGAAGGTTTGTTGTACGCCGACGTCACCACTTATTGGGATTATATTCAACTCGATACTTTATTGAGTTTGCAGAAACCAAAGACATCCTTTCCCGACGAGGTTGTTTTTATAATGTACCATCAAATCACAGAACTTTATTTCAAATTGGCGCTTAGAGAATTTGAGGCTTTGGGCACCATTGTTAATCCAGAAAAAAAACATTTTATCGATCGCGTTACGCGCATCAACCGCTATTTTGATGCGCTTGTAAAAAGCTTTGAAATCATGATTAACGGCATGGATCGCGAGGAATTTTTGAAATTCCGCATGAGTCTATTGCCAGCCTCTGGTTTTCAGTCTGCACAGTACCGTGAAATAGAAATTTTCAGTACCGATTTTATCAATCTTGTTGCAAAAGATCAAAGAGCCGCGCTTCAAAACCAAACCGATATTGCACAATTGTTCGAGCACATTTATTGGAAGGCAGGCGCCACCGAAGTTGCCTCTGGTAAAAAGACCCTCACCCTTATTCAGTTTGAAGACAAGTACAAGGACCAATTTATTAAGCTTGGCGAGCATTGCAAAGACAAAAATCTATGGCAGGTATATTTGCGCCTAAAACCAGAAGATCAGCAAGACGAAGCAGTGAAGCAAGCCCTGCGCCAAAACGACATTAACGTAAATATCAATTGGCCGTTGGCTCATTATAAATCGGCTGTTCGCTATTTGGCGCGTCAAGACAAAGATGTAGCCGCAACCGGTGGCACTAATTGGCAGAAATATTTGCCGCCACGTTTTCAAAAGCGGATTTTTTACCCACCCCTATGGTCCAACGAAGAAATAGATAATTGGGGAAAAGCTTGGGTCGAGGAATCACTTAATTAGTTTTTAACTCTTTGATATAGAGTTGCGCGTAGTCAATTAAGCCAATTTGATTGAGTACAAGACCGCGCAAATACAGCTGATTGAGTAAAATAAAGCCCTCTGTATATATCGGCAAAAACGCGTTTTGTCTCATAATTTCTTTTTCACACAAGCGTTCAGCATTTTGTTTTTCCTTTTCTTTTTGAGCCAGCACTGCGGTTAAATAGAGCGCATCAACGATGCGGTTTTTGAAAAAGACAGGCTTTTGAGCGCCACTGTAAAAGAGCCTTAGATAGGACTCTGCGCCTGCGTAATCACCAATCCAACCGCTGCGCCACAGCGCGTTTTTAGAGGAGCCTTTTAGTTCTTCTGTTTTCATAATTATGTTGACCCCAAGGTTTTGTCGAAGCATTTGGGCAACTGCACCAGACCAGCGATAGGCGAGTGTGTTTTTTGCCGCACCCACATAAAGATTGATGGTTGGCAATGGATTTTTGCTATTGTATCCAGCTTGCGCAAGCGTTCTTTTGGCTTCAAATACCCTTTCTTCAAAAGGTTGTATTGGGTTCTTTTTTTGCGCATTTAGCCCACCTTGGGTGGTTGGAATAAAATAACCATTCAGCGGAAGCCCTTCTCCTTTTAGCATTTCTTCGCAAATCGTTTTAGTGTCTATGGCTAATGCAAATGCTTTGCGTAAAGCGGGATCGTTGAAAGGTTTTTTAGTGCAATCAAATTGTAAAAAATGAATTTTTGCGGCGTTTTTTATGTAAACTTCGTGCAAAGGGTTTTTGCCTGATTTGGCGTCGTTTAATGTGCCGAAAGCTTCTTGTAAGTCATCTACGGGGAGATCAAAAAGTAAGTCTAGTTGATTTTGGAGAAATAACTGTTGTGCTTCTGCTCCGCTGACACCATATTTAACAATGACTTTGTCTGTATAGGGAAGTTGATTGCCATACACATCTTTTTTCCAATAGTTTTTGTTAGATCTAAATTCAGCTATGTGCTTGTCTGAGCGCTGCAGTTGAAAAGGCCCGGTTCCAACGGGTTGCTTGAAAAAACGAGATTTATAGTATTTGGCCGCTTGTAGACTCATCATTCCAAAACCAGGGCTTCCTAGGATTTGAATAAAGTGATTATATGGGGCGGTTAGCTTAATTTCAAGTAGGTAGTCATCTATTACTCGGATGCCTTTTACCCTTTTAAGAAAGGGGTTTTCTTGGTTTTGGTAAAAAGCAGCCCCGCCAACAATAAGCCCCGCAAAGTAATTACTTTGTTCAATTTGCTTAGTGTTTGCACAAGCCAACGAAAGACTAAATGCAACATCAGCTGCCGTAAGCTCGTCAGAGGCAAGCCTAAAGCAGGGGTCCGGAGCAAAGCGTATATTTTTTCTGAGGGTAATGCGCACCGTTTTCTTGTCTGAAAGAACGGTTATTTTTTTGGCTAGTAGGTAATTCCAACCGCGTTGATTGGCCGCGGGTAAAATTAATGGTTCAAAGATAAGTTGCTGAACCCTGTGGTGATCAAGGGTGTTGGATACAAGCGGATTTAAATCGGTGCGCTTACTTTTAACAGCAAGATGTAATTCGCCACCAAATTGTTTACCTCCTTTAGCTTGTGGGTTGTTTTGCGTGGTAAAATAAAAGGTGAGACCTGCTATTGCAAGTATGCTGGTTAACCAAATGATTTTCTTGTGCTTTGTCATATAGCTTACGACAAATGTAAGACGCTATAATCAAATTATACAGAAAAAGGGGGCGGCGCCCCCTTTTATTATTTCTTATTGACCAAATGCAAGAAGCCGTGGCCGCTTACTTCTTGGTTGTTAAGGCCTTTACCAATGTATTTGTAAAAGTAAACACCTTCGCTAGCGGGCTCTCCATCGATGTTGCCATCCCAAGCAGGATTGTTATTGATGAGGTCTACAGAAGTGGCGTCGAATAAGACATTGCCCCAACGATTTAAAATCATGAGTTGGAGTTCGATGACATTTTTGGTATCTAGGTAGAAGGTTTCGTTATTGTTGTCGGCGTTCGGGCTAAATACGTTTGGTGCGGTTACCTCTGGGCGAGCGTACTCACAGCTGCCGTCGTCAATAAGTGCGTTTGGATCGTAATTTAACGCAAGAGAATCTGTACAGCCGGTTGGATAGACACAAGATCCGTCGTCAACATTGGCGTTGGCATTGTAATTGGTTGCCAATGGGTCTGTACAACCACAAACATTTACTTGAATAGTGATAGACTCGACATCTGTACATTGAGGACCTTGGTTGGCTGTTAGTGTGACGGTGTAGTCTCCAAAAGGAACGTCAAAAACATGAGTTTGTGCACTCAGGTCGTTGCTGCTTCCGGTTTGGCCATCGCCAAAGTTCCAACTGTAGGTACTTGCGTTCTGACTGGTGTTGGTAAATGTGACGCTCAGCGGCGCACACCCTGAGGTGACGCTTGCGCTGAATGCAGCAACTGGAGGATCCAAAAGATCGACAAATGCGCTATCGGAAACAGTACACACGTTGTCTTCTACTGTTATGTAATACCAACCAGAAGGCAAGTTTTGCCAAACTGAAGCATCGATAAACCCGTTCGGACCGGGTCCAGTCCAGGTATATTGTGGCACGCCTTGTAGGCCGCTGGCCTGAACCGAAACAAATCCAGATGGCACACAATTCGAAGGGCCCACATAGATGGTGTCGATGGCCAAGGTTTGGTTCATGGTTACTGTTACGGTATCTGTTTGCGTGAAATTACAGTTGTCGGTGGCGGTGACTAAATAATACATGGTTCCGTTTTGGCCGATACCAACTGAAATGGAGTCGTTCGTACCAAGGTTGGCCCCAGCGAGGTTTTCCCATTCATAGTCATAAGGGGCATAACCACCCGACGCACTAGCCGCAAGCCAAACGCTGTCTGTTGCACAATAAACAGTTGGGTTGTTGCCCGTGATATTTATAATAGGGCCCTCACCAATATAAATTGTGCCCGACGAGGTGATGGTGTCTCCGCATGGGTTAATGAGCTGAACGGTGATGACCACAGATTCGAAACCTTCGTTGATACCGTCTTGAGTAGGTGTTAATGTGATGATAACAGTATCCTCACCCGGCAAGAAAGTAATTGGGTTAGGAAGGGTATTGTAGTCAATGCCTTGTTGCGCAACACCACCAATCGTATAGTTGATAATGAGTGTGTCGTTCACCTGTCCTGGAGGGCGTGTAAAAATAAAGTCGGCGTAAGTACATCCCTCGACAATTGTGGTGTCTCCAGAAACCGTTGCAACAGCAACATCTACTGCTGCAGAACTGAATGAACCGGCCTCTAAAAATACTCCGGAATCATAAGATTGGTCTCCAACGTTGGATATTGCCAATTTGATGTGATACAATTGGTTGCATTGAACACTTGCAGCAGCAGTTAAAAGAACTGTAGTGCCGTCGTACTGAATAGCGTCGCCGTAGGTGAGCGTAGAATTTGCTTCATTGAAAACGTAATATTGTGTATTTGAAACATCGCCAACATTATTGATGGTAACGGGAATTCCGCCGGGTATAGTGGCTATATTGGCGCCTCCATTGGGGTAGCCAGCAAGGGTAAAAGGTCCAGTAATGCCCGGCCCCCATAAAAATAAACCAAATGCGTCGTTAAAAGATGAAGGCGAGAACTCAGGGTATTCGTCCGAACCAAACATGTAATTGAAAACAAGGGTGTCACCTGACGGGATAAAGTCAAATTCCAATACAACGCCGTTTGTAACGTTTCCGGCTGCGATGTCATTGAGGTGAGGGTCTGAAGTCACCAAGCTTGTTGCTGGGTTATTACTTGTAAAAGAGCTGCCTGAATTAGGCCCAACTGCAGCTGAAGCATTTCCAGTTGTAAGGATCAAGCCGTTGTTAATCGGAAATAAAGGGTTGGTGTTGGTAAAATAGCCAACATTGGTTTGCGCGGTATTGGCCAATGCCGGATTGCCGTTAATGGTTACGTTGAAGGCGGTTACACCAAAACCCAACAAAACGTTGTCTACGAGTTGTTGTGGCGTTTGGGTGGTGGATACCGAAATTGGCTGCGCAAAAACAGCGCCAATTGAAAATATAAAAATGAGGTGTAGTAAGTGTTTCATATGCACAAGTTGTCGGTTAGACGTCTAATTAGGCATTTAAGTTGCATTACAAAATTAATATAAAGTCTGAAGCAGCAAAACCGGGCTATTTTTTGCAACTTTGAAGTATAGAATGCATATGGAAAAAACACAACAATTTATTGGTCAAAATAAAGACAGATTTGTTTCTGAACTTTTTGATTTATTACGTATTCCGTCGGTATCTGCCGACCCTCAATTTCAAAGTGATGTAGCCGCTTGTGCAGCGCATCTTGCTCAGCACCTTCAAAATATAGGTCTAGACAATGTGGAGGTACTTGCAACAGCTGGCCACCCGATCGTTTACGCAGAAAAAATCTTAGACGCTACTTTACCAACTGTTTTGGTTTATGGTCACTATGATGTGCAACCCGCAGACCCCTTAGAGCTCTGGCACTCTCCAGCTTTTGAACCCATTATAAAAACAACACCTATACATCCTGAAGGCGCTATTTTTGCCCGCGGTGCCTGCGACGACAAGGGGCAGTTCTTTATGCACGTCAAAGCCGTTGAGGCCATGTTGCAAGCGCAAGAACTACCATGTAACGTAAAGCTCATGATTGAAGGTGAAGAAGAAGTAGGTAGTCCAAACTTGGCCATATTTGTCCGAGAAAACAAAGAAAAACTCAAAGCAGATATCATTTTAGTTTCTGATACCGGCATGCTCGCGAACGACACCCCTTCTATAACAACCGGTTTGCGAGGCCTTAGCTATGTTGAGGTAGAGCTAACAGGTCCAAATCGAGACCTGCATTCGGGTCTTTATGGTGGTTGTGTTGCCAATCCGATCAATATTTTGACACAAATGATCGCCAGTTTGCACGATGAAAATATGCGCATAACTATACCAGGTTTTTATGACAAAGTGGTTGAACTTTCCGCTGAAGACCGTGCCGAAATGGCCAAGGCACCATTTTCTGAAAAAGCGTATTGTGAAGCCCTCGACATACCTGCCACACACGGTGAAAACGGATACAGCACCATGGAAAGAGGTTCTATTCGCCCGACTTTAGATGTCAATGGTATTTGGGGTGGCTATACGGGAGAGGGCGCCAAAACTGTAATTGCTTCTAAAGCATTTGCCAAAATTTCTATGCGCTTGGTACCCGATCAAGATCCAGAAGAAATCACGAGACTTTTTCAGACGCATTTTGAAAGTATCGCACCACAAAGTGTTCGCGTAAAAGTATTGCCCCATCATGGCGGCCAACCCGTAGTGACCCCGACAGATTCACCCGCATATGCTGCAGCGAGTCTTGCATACGAAACCACTTTTGGCAAAAAACCAATTCCTGTTCGCAGTGGCGGCAGCATCCCAATTATAGCTATGTTCGAACAAGAGCTTGGGTTAAAAACCATTTTAATGGGCTTTGGTTTGGATAGCGACGCCATTCACAGCCCTAACGAACACTTTGGCCTCTTTAACTATTTTAAAGGAATAGAAACGATTCCTTATTTTTTCAAGCACTTTAGTCAAATCAAAGCATGAAATCAATCTTTTTGATCGCTATTGTTTTGTTCTTCACATCCTGTAAAAGTTTAGAAGAACCCATTGAACTCGTGAGTTACGACGGTTCTGAAATCGAACAATTTAGTGGGCAGCTCGTCAAATTTAAAGCGAGTTTTCATGTCAAGAATAACCTTTGGCTACCCGTTAAAATGAAGCCAGGTTCTTTTGAACTTTTTATCGATCAGCAGAAAATCGGCAATCTATATCTAGACGAGCCTATTAGGTTGAAAGCACACAAAGAAACCACCTTAAAAGTTCCGTTGCGCATTATTCCAGAACCTGGATTCATCACTACAGCGTACAAAGCCTCTAAAAAACCAATGGTTAATGTGCAAATAAGCGGCTACCCGATGGTTGGCACTTTGTTTTTGTACAAAACAATACCGGTTTCGGAACAAAAACAAATTGAGCCCGCGCTCTTCATCCCGTATTTTCCTACTTTCTAATGCTGACTCCCAACATTCCCAAAAAGCTTTTCCTTTTAGATGCTTACGCGCTCATTTATCGTGCTTATTTTGCTTTTGCAAAAAACCCACGCGTCAATTCAAAAGGTGAAAACACTTCTGCTGCTTTCGGTTTTACGAATGTTTTGATTGATGTTCTGAAGACAGAACAACCCACCCATATTGCAGTCGTTTTTGACCCTCCTGGCGGATCTACCCAGCGGCAAGAGGAATTTGAAGCCTATAAAGCGCAACGAGAAGAAATGCCCGAAGATATCCGCTCCATGATTCATCCAATCAAGCAAATTGTCCGTGCATTTAACATCCCAATATTAGAAGTGCCGGGCTTTGAAGCCGATGACGTTATTGGAACCGTTGCCAAGCTAGCTGAACCAAAGGGCTTTGTGACTTACATGATGACCCCTGACAAAGACTATGCGCAACTCGTGAGTCCACAAACCTTCATTTACAAGCCGGGCAGAGGGGGTAATCCACCAGAAATTCTTGGTATTAAAGAAGTTTGTGAAAAATTTGAAGTGCAAGACCCACTCCAAGTAATTGACATTTTAGGTCTTTGGGGCGACGCCTCTGACAACATTCCGGGTATTCCAGGCATCGGTGAAAAAACCGCCAAAGTTTTGGTAGCTAAATACGGTTCAATGGAGGGCTTGTTTGCTCACGTACATGAACTAAAGGGCAAGCAAAAAGAAAATGTTGAGAATTTTCAACAACAAGGGCTCATGTCTAAGTCCTTAGCGACAATTATCCGAGACGTGCCTGTTGAATTTGACGAGCAAGATTTACAGGTTTGTCCGGTAAATGCCGATGCGATTCGCGACATTTTTACTGAACTCGAATTCCGAACCTTAGCAAAGCGCATAATTGGCGAAGAAATAGTGGTTACCCAATCCAATATTTCTAAAGAAGAAGCACAACTCGACCTCTTTGGCGTTCAAAGTATGTTGGAACCCCAATCTACTTTACCAACAGCAAGTTATAAAACCATCGCCACAGAAAAACCCAGTTATCATTTAATAACCTCTGCCGAGGAACGCAAAGAATTATTGGCCTTGTTATTGGTTCAATCCGAGGTTTGTTTTGATACGGAAACGAATTCGATAGATGCGCTGCATGCCGATCTTGTCGGTTTTTCATTTTCCTACAAGGCGCGCGAAGCTTTTTACATTGCGGTTCCGTCAAATTTTGAACAAGCAAAGGCAATCGTTCAGGAATTTGCGCCGATCTTTGAAGATCTTTCAATTGAAAAAATTGCGCACAATATCAAGTATGACCTCAAAGTCTTGCACCGTTATGGAATAGAATTAAAAGGCCCTTTATTTGATACCATGATAGCCCAATACTTGATCAATCCAGAGTCTAAACAAAGCATGGATTTCTTGGCTACCTACTATCTGAATTACCAACCTATATCAATTGAAGAGCTGATTGGAAAAAAAGGAAAAGGCCAAGGCAACATGGCAGATTTAGCACCTGAGCAAATTAAAGACTATGCCTGTGAAGACGCCGACATTACCTTTCAATTAAAAAAACTGCTTGAGCCCGAAATCGAAAAGCCGCATTTGCACCATTTGTTTTATGACGTCGAAATGCCACTAGTTAAGGTGCTCAAGGAAATCGAACAAGAAGGAATCGCTATCGATGTAAATGCCTTACAAGCATTCTCTTTGGAGCTTGATGCAAGGCTCGTTGAATTGGACAACGAAATTAAAACACTCGCAGGACAAGATTTCAATATTGATTCGCCCCGCCAATTAGGTGAAATCCTCTTCGAGAAACTACAAATTTCTAGTAAAGCCAAGAAGACCAAAACGGGCCAGTATGCAACTTCAGAAGACATCCTTCAAAAACACGAGCATGACCACCCGATTATTGGCCATATTCTGGAGTACCGCCAGTTGCGCAAGCTCAAAAGCACCTACGTTGATCCACTACCAACGCTTTGCGACCCTATAGATGGACGCATCCACAGTAATTTTATGCAAACGGTCACGGCTACAGGCCGTCTCAGCTCGAACAACCCTAATTTGCAAAACATACCTGTGCGTTCTGCCAAAGGCCGTGAGATCCGCCGTGCGTTTGTGCCCAGAGCTGCCGACTATCAATTAATGGCTGTCGATTACTCACAGATAGAATTGCGAATTATTGCGGCTTTGTCAGGCGACGCAAACATGATAGCGGCGTTTAAAAGTGGCCACGACATTCATGCGGCCACCGCTTCCAAGGTTTTCCACACACCTATTGAACAAGTTACCAGAGACCAACGTAGCGCCGCAAAGGCCGTTAATTTCGGGATCATCTATGGCCAATCGGCATTTGGTTTGGCTCAAAATTTACAGATTTCAAGAACCGAAGCCAAACAAATTATTGACGCTTATTTTGAACAATACAGCACCATCAAAACCTATATGGATAAGGTCATAGCTCAAGCCAGAGAGTTAGGCTATGTAGAGACCATTCTTAAACGCCGACGTTACTTACCAGACATCCATTCTGCCAACGCTGTTGTGCGCGGTTTTGCCGAACGAAATGCCATCAACGCGCCTATTCAAGGTTCTGCTGCAGATATCATCAAGTTAGCCATGGTAGCAGTTCAAAAAGCAATGAACAAAGAAAAATTGAAGTCACGCATGATCTTACAGGTCCATGACGAACTGGTTTTCGATGTTCATCGGGATGAACTTTCCATGATGCAGCAACTCGTTAAGACAGCCATGGAGGGTGCTGTTCAAATGGAGGTCCCTATGGAAGTAGAAATGAAAGCCGCCCCTAACTGGCTAGAGGCACACTAATAAACTTAAGGTATCTTTGTAAACGATAATATACACAATGGAAATACTCATCAAAGCAGCTCAGCTTATTACTTCACTTGCTATTCTTGTAACACTACACGAATTCGGTCACTTTATTCCCGCCAAATTATTTAAGACGCGCGTCGAAAAATTCTATTTGTTCTTTAATCCTTATTTTTCATTTTTTAGATGGAAACGCGTTAATGGCCAAAAAAGAAAATCTTGGTTCAGTAAAACACCACCAGCCGATTGGTCGGAAGATCCAGACACCACCGAATGGGGTATAGGTTGGGTTCCGCTCGGTGGATATGTAAAAATTGCCGGTATGATCGACGAATCTATGGATACCGAACAACTTAAAAATGAACCACAACCTTGGGAGTTCAGGAGCAAAAAGGCATGGCAACGACTCATTATCATGATTGGTGGCGTCACGGTTAATTTAGTGCTTGGTTTTGTGATTTACATTGGTGTTGTCTTTACTTGGGGCCAACTCACCCTGGATCAAAACAAATTAAAAGCAGGCTTGAGTGTTCATCCTTATTTGGCTCAATACGGCATTCAATCAGGTGATGTCATTTTGAAGCTAGAGGGTCAAGCACCATTGAATCTAGATGACATCAATAAAGAGATATTACTAAGAGGCGCCAGAAGGCTGACAGTTAAACATGCAAACGGAAGTATTGAGAAAGTTCAATTACCTCAAGATATAGACAACAAACTTTTCGAGGCTGGCGCGTTGCCGGCATTTAGTTTGCGTGCAAAAGAAATAAAGGTGGCCGAAGTATCAAAAGACGCACCCGCCAAAAAAGCGGGTTTTAGAACAAACGACCAAATATTTGAGGTAAACGGAACGCCAGTTCAATTTTACGATGAATTTCTAGCCATTTTATTTGCAAATAAAAACAAAGTGGTTGACATCAAGGTTGCTCAAAATGGCAATTCAAAAGACACTTTAACCCGATCGGTTAAAGTCAAAGCAAATGGCACCATTGGCATCATGGCAACTTCGGAATATATTGATCAGAAAGCACTATCTGAGAAAAAATATGGTTTCGCCAAAAGTATTAGCGTAGGCATGCAATACGGCGTCAATACGCTCTCAGATTATATCAGTCAGTTTAAGTTTGTATTCACCAAAAAGGGAGCTACTCAAATCGGCGGATTTGCCTCAATTGGCAACATGTTTCCACCCCTTTGGGACTGGCACACGTTCTGGCTCACTACTGCCCTGCTTTCCATCATTTTGGCTTTCATGAATATTTTGCCGATACCCGCCCTAGATGGAGGCCATGTTGTTTTCTTACTTTACGAAATGATTACGGGTAAAGAGGCACCCCAAAAAGTATTAGAAATTGCGCAGTATATTGGTATTTTCTTATTACTCTCTTTAATGATTTATGCCAACGGTGCAGACCTTGTGCGTTGGTTGATAAAATAGTGAACTATGCAACGATTTCAAAACTACATTCTGGGTCAATGGGTCGATGGACAAGGCGTTGAAACGCCTTTGTACAATGCCATAACTGGCGTTCAAATTGGAGAGGCTTCTAGCGCAGGTATCGACTTTTCCGAAGTTTTAGAATATGGTCGTAAAAACGGTGGCCAATTGCGCAAAATGACTTTTCAAGAACGAGGACGCATGCTAAAGGCGTTGGCTTTGTTTTTATTGGAGCGCAAAGAAAAGTACTACCAAATATCTGCACTAACGGGCGCCACAAAAATTGACTCCTGGATAGACATCGAAGGAGGAATAGGCAACTTGTTTGCCAATGCAAGTTTGCGCCGTCAGTTTCCAGATTTACCGTACTACGTAGACGGTGTTGCAGCTCCGCTTTCCAAAAATGGCACCTTTATTGGCCACCACATTATGGTGCCTAAAGAGGGTGTTGCGGTCCATATCAATGCATTTAACTTCCCAATTTGGGGCATGCTCGAAAAAATCGCGGTCAATTTAATGGCTGGCGTTCCTGCAGTTGTTAAACCTTCTGAATACACCTGTTTTGTGACCGAAGTAATGGTCCGAGACATCATTGCCTCTCAAATTCTTCCGGAGGGTTCACTTCAGTTGATTTGCGGTTTAGGCCGAGGCATTTTAGACACCGTAGATTCTAGAGATACTGTTACTTTTACGGGTAGTGCAGCAACGGGTAAATTATTAAAAGGTCTTCCCCAAATAGCAGCGCAAAGCGTGAGTTTCAATTTAGAAGCAGACTCATTGAATGCCACTATACTCGGAAAGGCTGCCGTTCCAGGAACCGAAGAATTTGACCTTTTTATAAAAGAATGTGTCAAAGAAATGACCATCAAAGCAGGACAAAAATGTACAGCAGTACGACGCATTATGGTTCCTGAAAACTTACTTGACGAAGTCCAAACGGCCTTGGTATCTCGCTTGGCGGGCACCAAAATCGGCGATCCGTCAGTTGAGGGGGTCCGCATGGGGGCTTTGGCTACCAAATTACAGGTGGAAAGAGTTGCGGCAAACGTTACTGAGTTAGCGAAAAGCCAGCAAATCATATACGGAGACCTTGCGAATTTTGAAGTGCATGGTGCGGATAAACAAAATGGCGCGTTTTTTCCACCAGTTTTATTCCGCAATGAAAACCCATTTGTGGCAACTGCTTGTCATGACATAGAAGCTTTCGGCCCAGTAGCTACTATCATGCCTTATAAAGATATGTCAGAGGCTATTGAATTGGCAAAAATGGGGAAAGGATCATTGGTTTCTTCGATTGTCACGCCAGATAACACAGAGGCTATAGAATATGTTGTGGGTGCTGCAAGTATGCACGGCCGTATTTTAGTACTCAACAAGGATTGTGCAAAAGAAAGCACGGGCCACGGCTCACCAATGCCATTACTTACCCACGGGGGCCCAGGAAGAGCAGGAGGCGGAGAAGAAATGGGCGGAAAGCGCGGCGTATTGCATTACTTACAGCGCACAGCCATTCAGGGGCACCCGTCTACAATTACCGCCATTACCCAACAATTCCAGGTAGGAGCTGAAATGCCAGAGGCGCAACCACATGTTTTTAGGAAGCATTTTGAAGAATTAGTGGTTGGAGAAACTGTTTTTACGCACAAACACACAGTTACGGACGCTGATATTGTCAATTTTGCCAATGTTTCAGGAGACAACTTTTATGCGCACATGGATGCCACCTCACTAGAGGGGACCATTTTTGAACGTCGCGTGGCGCATGGTTATTTCATTTTGTCAAAAGCTGCGGGCTTATTTGTAGACCCCAAGAAAGGGCCGGTGCTGTTAAATTACGGCATTGAGGAAGCGCGCTTTACCAAGCCAGTTTATCCTGGCGCTACAATCGGTGTACGCTTTACGGTGAAAGAAAAGGTTGACCAAGAAAAGCGCAGCCCCGAGGACATCTCAAAAGGAATAGTTAAGTTTTTGGTCGATGTATACGACGAAACAGGAGAAACGGTAGCGCTTGCTACAATTCTTACCATGGTCAAGAAAATCAATCAAGATTAAACGCTCAGGCTTCTCATTATTTTTCTTCTTCGGCAAACTCTATTTCAAGTTTGTCTACGTCGTAATCTGTCTCTTCGTTGTATATATCGAAGAAAGGCTCTTGGAAAGAGCGCATGCTAAATTTGCGTTCTAAGGTGAGCAACAAGGCAGGAAGAATAATAAGGTTGGTTGCCATACCGACCATAATAGTTATGGACACCAGTAAGCCCAGTGCTTTTGTGCCGCCAAATTGCGAAAACACAAACATTAAAAAGCCGAAAAACAAGATCACTGAGGTGTAGAAAATACCGAGTCCGGTTTCGCGCAGTGAATGTAAAATAGCAAATCGGACATCCCAACCGTGCTGCTTTAGTTCGTTTCGGTATTTTCCGAGGAATAAAATAGCATTATCAACGGTGATTCCTAATGCAATACCAAAAACCAAAATGGTTGACGGCTTGAGGGGAATTTGAAAGTACCCCATGATTCCGGCTGTAAAGAGCAAAGGAATGATGTTCGGAATCATAGAAACCAATATGATTCTAAAAGACCTAAACAAGAATGCCATCATGATCGCAATAGAAATAACAGCAAAAATGAGACTTTGTAGGAGGTTCACAAAAAGGTATTTAGTGCCTTCGGTTTGAACAACTTTGATGCCTGTGAACACCAAATCATATGACTCTGCCTCAATGGCTTTTTTAAGATTTTTGTTGAATTGGGCCGTCCCCATATATGACTTGATTTTGTCGGGGTTCATGTCAAAAGCCATTTGCTTTTGATCATTGCCGTTGGAAACCAAGGCAGTCAGGTTATTAAATACGCCTGTATGTTCATAAATTATGCTATCCATGGCGCCAGCACTTCCCTTGACAATCTTGCTATACAGACGCTCAAGCGTGGGTTTGTCAGGGTTGAGGATTTTTTCTGTCTTTATTTTGAGTGCATCTAGTGTAGGACCAACTTTATCAATACTGAGGTCTTTCATTTGCATGCGGATGCGAAGGGTGGTGTTGGTGGTATCTACTAAACTTTTTAATGAGACCGCGCCACCGTTTAAGCTACTTAAGTCTAGTTTGTCAATATATTTTTTTAACCGAAGTTTATCTCGGTTGGATATCAAGGTGAATTTACTTGGGTCACCTCGGTGGTAGGCCATATTGATGGACTTGATGAGGTCTACATATGATATGCTCTTGGAGAAAAGTGTGTCTTTGGCAAAAAGTTGTTGAATTGATTCAACTTTGCGCATGGTTTCAATATTGAAAAGCCTTCCCTTCTCTTTGTAGTTGACGGTGATTTCAAAAGGTATGGAGCCGCCAAAATGGTGTTCGACAAATTTGAGGTCGAGTAGTATGGGGTCATCTTTTGGGATATCACTAGTGACGTTACCGGTAGAAATAATTTTGGTCATCCCATATAAACTAAAAATGACCAATACGACAGAGGACACGTAAATCCAAGGACGGTATTTAGTGACGATTTTTACAATAATTTCAATGAATCCTTGAGAGTAGATACGGCTTAAGTGCTTTAAGTGGCGCGGCTTTGGCGGTTTTGCGAAAGAGGCGAAAATAGGAATGATGGCCAATGAGAGTACAAAAACCACCATAATATTCCAACTTGAAATGATGCCAAACTGAGCAAGTTTATCTGAACTCGTAAAGGTTACAAAGCCAACAGCTGTCGTTAGATTGGTTAAGAAGGTAACAGAACCTATGCGCTTGATCATGACAAAAAGCGCTCGCATTTTATTATCTAACCGAACATATTCTTGATGATATCGGGTAATCAAGAACACACAGTTTGGTACACCAATTACAATGAGAAGTGGCGGGATAAGCGCCATAATAATTGATAACTCAAAGCCCATAAAGGCAATGCTGCCAAGTGCCCAAATTACGGATATAAATACCACTGTATTGCACAGAAATACCACATAAAGAGACCTGAAGAAAATGAAAAGGAGTAAGGAAGAAGCAAAAATGGACAGCGCCAAAAAGATGTACATTTCCGCCACAATACGTTTGCCTACAACAACCCTTATATGTGGAAGCCCGGCAAAGTATACTTTACCAAAGTGTTTTTCGTATTGATTGGCAAGCGCTTCGATTTTCAGTACAACCCCAGATTTCTTTGGATTCGATAGCACCTTTTCGTCGATACCGATCATCAAAAGTGAAACATTGCTGGTGTCGTTGTATAAGAGCCCGCGGTAAATAGGGTTTTTCCTGATTTCTTTTCGAACGTCTTCAATGGATTTATCTCGAAAAGTCGTATCCGAAAAAATGCGGTGTATTTCAAATTCGTTTTTAGCAATATTGTTGGTCATGCCAAACAAGGTGGCCTCCGAAACGACATTATCTACTCCTTTGAATTTTAATATTTTATAACCGAGTTCACGCCATTTTTTAAGGTTTTCCTCTGTGTAAAGAGAATCGGTTTGTACAGCAATTACCAAAGTTGAGCCATCTTCTCCAAACTGTAGTTTGAAGTTTTCGTAGTCCATTTGGATGGGGTCATCTTTTGGAAGGGTGTTACCGAAACGATTATCGACTTTAAGTGAGGTGACAGCATAGTAGCCAAAAAAAACGGTAATAATCCCGATGATGGCCAGTATAAACAAGCGATTACGTAATATGAAACTGGCAACTCTACTCCACATGCGACTAAATGTACAAAAAATTGAGGCGTGAAGTTACGAATTATTGTCTAGAGTTGCATTTTAAATCCTACCAATAGCGCTCGGGGCAAGGCTGGTCTGTAGCCTTGCGGTAGATTAGCCACAATATTTTGGTTGTTAGTGACATTTTGAACATTTGCAAAAGCTTTCCATGATTGTTGTATTTCGTATTGAAGTGAAAAGTCTAAAATTACAAATCCGGGAATGTTATTTACAAGCGCATAGTTGTCGTCTGTAGTTGGATTGATAATTTCGCCTTGCCCAGGAAGTGTACGAGTTCCTCCAATATAATTGGCATTCAGCAGCGCGGCCCATTTTTTATTTTCTACACTTATTTGGCCGCCAAATAAATGGGGTGTAATGAACGGGATCAAATCATTTTTATTGATCTGCCCACTTCCCCAATCGCCGCCGCCATTTACAAATGATTCTTCAAAGGTGGCTTTTGTGAAGGTGTAATTTGCTTGAATGGGAAAACGCCATTTTTTATATTGAAATACTTGTTGAATACTCAATTCCGCGCCTTGCACTAAGGCTTTTCCAGCATTGAATAAATCTCCAGTACCCATGCCTCCCCCTGAAATATTATCTGAACCCAATAGATTCTCATAAGCACTTCTGAATAATACGGCTTGTATTTGGGTTGTTTTTGTGAGTAAGCGGTATCCCAACTCATAGTTTAGTGCCAGCTCAGGTTTAGCTTGCTCAATGCTGCTTGTGCTTGGCATCCCCGGAGGTGAAAAACCTTTGTGTGCCCCAATAAAGAACAGGTTATTTTTATTGGCTTCGTAATATAAGCTGGCGCCAGGCAGCCAAACCGCGAAGCTATTCTTGGCAGTAGCTAAATTACTTCCTATTCGCGCAAAGTCGGATGTGCCGTAGTTTAAGTACTGAAGTTGGATCTGTTCCCGACGTAAGCCCGTATTGAGTGTAAAATGATGCCAAGTGAGTTGGTAACTTAAATATGTCGCAGCACTCCATGCTGAACGTATTTGATTTTCTTGGTTGCCTTGCTCGCCGGCATCGCTGAGTATCATTAATCCGTTGGTCATTTGGTACTGACTTTGTGTACCGTAGCGACTGGCTTCATCTTGATGTAAGCGCAAGCCCAGTTCGATGTCGTGTTTTAAGTTTTTTGTTTCCAAATAATAATGCGCATGCGTCTGTAAGCCTTTTGTAATATATTGCCGTGAAGCACTTCTGTAAATAATTTCACCATTGCCCTGACCAGTCATAATTTGATATGCCGTTTGTTCTGCCACTGGATTTGAAAGGATACTTGCAATACTTTTTGTACCAAAACTATTTGCCCGACCCCAATCGCGGAATGTTTGGGTGATGTAAGCGCTGCTTGTAATGTCTAAGTTTTTTAATGGTTTGATGACATGCTGAAGAACCAAATGATTATGGAATAAGTTCAAAAGATCCTTTTGCGTTCCTGCGTAACGGCGCAATGGGTTTTGCATGAAATCAGTGTAGGTGAGTCCAAGATATGTTTCATTAGCTTGCTCTTCAACGTGTAACATTTTCAGTTGGACACTTTGTTTGACTTTTACCGAGTATTTACTTTGCCAACGAATTTTACCGAGAAAATCTCTGCGATCAAAACCGGTATTTCCTCCGCCATCTAGTTCTTTAAATCCTGTGGAGGCGATTCGATTCACCTCAAATAGATAACTAAGTTGGCCTTTTGAGTCGCCCACCCAAAAACGTTGTTGGTTCAT
>CAZINO010000041.1:0-18801 GCA_964540625.1 uncultured Lishizhenia sp.
TGGTTCTTTACTAGGCACATCAGGTTATTTAAATTCTGGACGCGGTTTTGGAGGTTTATATTGGGGCATGATTACCTACGGTGACCGCCGTTCAAACGCAACCTTGTCTGTAGGATTTGCTCATTTTAATTCAGGGAATTTGAGTAATCAGACGATATACGTTCCTGGTACTTATCCTGCTGTGAATGGTCTTTATCCTGAATTACCCATTTCTAATTCTATAAATTCAAACAGTTTGAATGTTTCCGCTCCTATAATTGGTCTTGCTGGCCAAACCAAAGTGGGAAAAAAGGCAAGTTTTATATACGACTGCATGTATCTAATGGGCACTACAAAAGAAAACGGAGGTTATCAAAGTGTAGATTATCAAACAGGCCTAAATGGTCAACTTTTACAAGTAGTGGTTGGCCCATGGGTTCCAACATCAACGGTTTTAAATAATCGCAATGTATTGATTGTCATGCCGGGCATGCGCTTTCAGCGTTCGGATAGCAAGGCCTTCCAGATCAGTTTGGCAGGAGTTATTACGCAGGATATGTCTTTCCCATTGCCAATGGCGAGCTGGTTTTATAAGTTTTAATGAGCTTACCTTTGTTCATTTTTCAATCGTGGTGGCTGTCTATTTTGGCAGTCACCCTTTTTTTGTTGGTTGTTCTGGTATTTATCCGTCGGCGCATTGAAACATCCAGAAGAAACCAAGTACGTCTGGAGGTAAAAATTGCCGAACGGACCAAAGAAATTCGTTTACAAAAGACGAAAATTGAAGAGCAAAAACGTTTATTAGAAGAAGAAAAGAATAAAGTTGAAGAACAGCAAGCGCTTTTACAAAAAGAAAAGGACCGAACAGAACAATGGTTACTCAATACGCTTCCTTCTCAAGTAGTTATTGAGCTCAAGCGAAATGGGAAGGTCAAAGCCCAAGCCTTCAAGCAGGTTTCCATCATGTTTACCGATGTTGTCGGCTTTACACGTATTTCTGAGTCCATGGCCCCGAGCCGGATTGTGTCTAAACTAGATGTCCTATTTCAAAAATTCGATGAAATTATCCAGGCCAATAATCTGGAGAAGATCAAAACGATTGGAGATGCCTACATGTGTGCTGGAGGCGTTCCGGTAGAGAACTCTACCAACCCAATAGATGCATGCTGTGCAGCATTGCAAATTCAGGCTTTCATGGAAAAGCTCAAATACGAAGCCATAGCTGACCACGAAGACTACTGGGAAATTCGTCTGGGTATCAACACAGGCCCAGTAATTGCCGGGATTATTGGCAATATTCGTTTGGCTTACGATGTATGGGGTTCTTCGGTTAACCTTGCCCAACGGATGGAAATGCTCGGCGAACCCGGAAAAGTGACCATTACGGGCAATACTTTCCAGCACATCGAACCTTACTTTGAATGCGATTACAAAGGTAAGGCACTCACCAAATCGCGTACGAAGGTAGATATGTACGTAGTGCAGCGCATCAAGCCAGAACTTTCGCTGAACGGTGAAGGATTGGTGCCAAATTCAAGGTTCGAAGAAATCAAAAAACTCCACCACTACAGCTCGATTAAATATTACAAAACAGAGCATCATGTGATGGGGATTCTACAAAAGAGCTTGTCACCAAGTTTGTATTACCACTCAATTAAACACACCAAAGATGTTGTCAAATCTGTAGAACGCATTGCACTCTTGGAAGGTGTCACCGACGAGGGCTTGTTTTTATTGAAAACCGCGGCTATTTTTCACGATGCTGGTTTCATTGAACAATATGACCACAATGAAGGCATTGGTGCGCGTATGGCCCAAGAAATCCTGCCAAAATATGGCTACACAGAACAACATGTTAAAACAATTGTAGAGCTCATCCATGCGACGGAAATCCCTCATAAACCGATCAATAAATTACAAGAAATTATCTGTGATGCCGACCTCGATTATTTGGGTCGTGATGACTTCGAGGAAATTGCAGATAACTTGCGCAAAGAGCTAACCGAAATGGGGAAAATTAAGTCCAGAAAAGAATGGGACGAAATTCAGGTTAAATTCTTGAATCAACACCAGTACTTTACCGCTACTGCCTTGGGTTCTCGTCAAAAGAAAAAGCAAGAAAATTTAGAAAGGGTAATAGAGCGCCTTGCCTCAAATATGTATTCTGATGGCCTATAAGAAATGTGGTGTTCTTCGCGGAACTTCTTTTTGTTTGCCTTTTTCTTGTCCAAAGCTATAGGCATAAGAAAAATTTAAAATGGCTCTATTCAAAGCGCCTGGGCTGTTGATGCGCTGGTCATACAAATAGGCTATTTCAAAAGAATGATGCGCATCAAATGTGTAGCCCAAACCCACACTCCAGCGTATCCGGTTGAGGTGGTAACCGTTTTGGCCATCCATTGGGCTATTGAAAAACTCTGCAGCTACTTGCGGCTCTAGATCTGTTTTCTTGATATCGTAGGAAAGACTAGGTTTAATTCGAAATGCCTGTCCAAATTCAGGTTCAAAATTATCCGCCAATCGATTGGCAGAATATTGATAACGCAAACGAAGGCCTAACTGCAGTCGGTCTATGTCATACGCCAATTGGAGGTTAGCGTTTAGCCGATGCTGATAAGTAAAATTACCTTCCAGTGTTCGACTGCCAATGTAGCGGTAGTCGATAGATGGCCGAATGTATTTATTTACTTTGTAACGGTAAGAAAGCTGCGGAAAAAAAGTTTGAATTCCACCTGCGCCGTGTCGGGTTGTAAGATCAAAGGCAAGACTCTGTTTTTTATCTAACTTGTAACTCAAGCCTAATTCATTCCAAACCTGGAAAACAGTGCTATTTTGCCCCCAAGTAAATGCGGGTAAAAAGAGCAGTACAAAAATGAAGTTGCGCATTATCTAATGACCGTAATTTCACCTAAATCTACCGTCTCATTTTTACCAACTTCTACAGTGAATTTCACTGGCACTTTCGTGTAATAGTCGTCGTCATTGTTGGTAATGGAATTGCCTGTGTTGAATACTTCATTGTATGCAAAAACAGTGTAAGTTCCTGGAAATAAATAGTTAAAACTAAAAGACCCATCGTAATTACATTCGATCTTATCGTCGAAAATGCTGTCTTGGGTTCCATAGACAATGTAAACATCTTCTGTAGCACCAGGATAGCTAACCGTTTGGGAGAGTGCGCCGTTTATATAAAGCTTCTCATTAACAGTGATTTTACCAGTGATTTTACTGCGGCCACCTTCGCCTTCATATTTTTTACAGCTCGTGAAATTCAATGCTATAAATGCAATCATTAAGAGGACAGAGATACGTTTCATTTTCTTTTTTTTGGCAATGTTAAGAAAAAAACAACTTTTCTGGAGTTATTGCGTCTGTTTGTTTGGATAAAAATCGATATTTCAGTAATATTGGTACCGCTAAACCAAGCTAAATGAAACACTTACTACTCTCCTTTATCGTACTCTTTCCACTGCTCTCATTTTCGCAGGTTGTTATCAACGAATATTCTTGCTCTAATGTGACCGGTCCTGCTGACGCCTATGGCGAAAGAGAAGACTGGATCGAACTTTACAACACCACTGCTGCTGCTGTTGATCTTACAGGTTGGTATCTTTCTGATAAAGCAACCAATCTTACCAAATGGCAAATTCCGAGTGGCAGTATCAACGCCAATGGTTTTAAAATGGTATTCTGTTCTAAGCGCAATACGGTGAATGGAAACCAATATCACCCTAATTTTAATTTATCGCAAACAGAAGGCGATTGGATCATATTATCGAATCCATCTGCAGTAGTTGTGGATTCCTTTAAAATTGTTCACCTTACTAAAGCGAACCATTCGGTTGGCCGATCTTCTAACGGCGCCAATGATTTCAAGCTTTTCACCACGCCAACACCCAATGCCAACAATACTGGCGCGGTCAACTTTTACCCACCAAAGCCTGTATTTAGTCTGGCTCCAGGCTTTTATCCAAGCGCACAAACGGTTTCTATCACTTGTGCCGACCCAACTGCTACCATCCGTTACACCTTAGATGGCAGTGATCCAACTGCAACCTCAACGGTTTACAGCGGCCCAGTTAGTATTCCAACAACAAAAGTTTTACGCGCCACTGCCTTTGGCACAACCCTTTCCTCTTTTACCGAGACCAATACGTATTTTATTAACGTTACTCACACGATTCCTGTAGTTTCAGTCTGTAGCCAAGGTGTTTATTCTTTGGTGGCTAATGGCAGCCAAAACCCAGCGAATCGCATTGGTTCTTTTGAGCTTTTTGAGCAAGATGGCTCTTTCAAAGACGAGGCAGAAGGCGATTTTAATAAGCATGGCAATGACTCTTGGGCCTATGCGCAACGCGGTTTTGATTTCATTTGCCGCGATCAATATGGCCACAACGGAGACATCGAACACGAAATCTTCCCAGAAAAAGACCGCGATCGCTTTCAGCGTCTCATCATGAAACCAGGAGCCAGCGACAACTATCCTTTTGAACAGGGGGCTCATATTCGCGATGCCTTTGTTCATACCCTTTCTATCCGTGCTGATATGAAACTCGATGAACGCACCTGGCGCCCAGCTGTTGTTTATTTGAACGGAAATTACTGGGGCGTCTACGAAATTCGCGAAAAAGCCGATGACCACGACTACACAGATGAATACTACGATCAAAATAAATACAACCTCCATTACCTCAAAACTTGGGGCGGCACATGGCAAGAATATGGTGCGCCAAATGCACAACCCAGCTGGAATGCGTTACGCAATTATATCCTAACGAACAACATGTCGAATCCTGCGAACTTCAATTATGTTGATTCGCTGCTCAGCTGGAAGTCATTAGCAGATTATTTCATGATTAACTCCTATACGGTGAACCAAGATTGGCTTAATTGGAACACCGCTTGGTGGCGAGGCTTAGACACCAATGGAAATCATAAAAAATGGGGTTATGCACTTTGGGACATGGACGCTACGTTCGGTCACTACATCAACTATACAGGTATTCCGGATCCAAGCGCCAATGCCGACCCATGTAATGCAGAAAATTTGCCAAATCCGGGCGGTCAAGGGCACACAGACATACTCGAGAAATTAATCAATGAAAATCCTGCCGTAGAACAATACTACATTACCAGGTACATCGACCTCATCAATACTTCGTTTAGTTGTGCCAGCATGATTGCCTTGCTAGATAGTATGGTCAATGAAATTGAGCCAGAAATGACGGCACACTGTGCCAAATGGGGAGGCAGCTACAATGGTTGGCAATCCCGTGTTACACAACTGCGCAACTTTGTAAATCAACGCTGTTTGGCCCTCGAACAAGGGCTTATTGATTGTTATCAATTGTCAGGTCCGTTTGCCACAACTTTTGACGTAAGCCCAGCCGGTGCCGGTACCATTCAAGTCAATTCAATCAATCCACCAACATACCCTTGGACCACTAGTTATTTTGGCGGTATACAAACTTTACTCGAGCCAACTGCAAATCCGGGCTTTATGTTTAGTCATTGGACCGTAACAACTGGCCCGCTTGGTTTGCCGAGTACAACGGCAAGTAACTTCATTAACATCAATGGTCCAGAAACAATTGTTGCTGTTTTTGTTCCTGATGTTCCTGACCTCGATGCCGATGGCTGTCTGAATGTCGATGAAATTGCCGTTGGCACAGATCCAAATCTTGCGGATACAGATGGCGATGGCGAAGGCGACTGCGCAGAAATAGGCAATGTGACCAACCCAACGGACACCGATGGCGACGGCATCATTGATGCGCTCGAATCTTCTATTATAGATACCGATGGCGATGGCGTCATGGATGAACTCGACCCAGACAACACCAATCCTTGTATTCCAAACGCAAACGCAGGTCCATGTGACCAAGACGGCGATGGCCTAACCAATAGTCAGGAAAGTGCTGCGGGCACGAGCCCAACCAATCCAGATACAGATGGCGACGGACTTACCGACGGCGCTGAGGTAACCAACGGTTCAGACCCACTTAATCCATGCGATCCCGACGATACCCTTCCTGGTTGCCAAATAGATACCGACTTTGACGGTCTTACCGATGCGCAAGAAGGAGTTCTTGGGACCAACCCAAATAATCCGGATACAGATGGCGATGGCATTAACGACGGCACAGAGGTGACCAATGGTTCGAATCCACTAGACCCTTGCGACCCTGATGGCAGTAGTCCTGAGTGTGCCACAGGTATCTTCTTCCCTACTGCATTTTCTCCAAATGGCGTAGGAAACGGGCTCAATGAAGTCTATCAAATAATTGCCGGAAAAGATGTCGCATCTTTGAACTTTAAAATCATTGACCGTTGGGGTAATTTAGTCTTCTCCTCGACCAGCAAGACCTTCAAATGGGATGGCGCCTATAAAGGCAAACCTTGTAATTCAGGGGTATATGCTTATGTTTGCGATGTCACCTACGAAAACGGAAGCACCAAGAAATTCACAGGTAATATCACCCTAATCCGATAGGTTATGCTATTTCGTTTGCGAAACTTCTTTTTAGCACTCCCGATTGGTTTGAGCTTACAATTACAGGCCCAAGATTTTCATCTCACGCAAGCTGACCGCAGTATGCCATTCCTAAATCCGGCGTTTGTCGGTGCATACAAGGGCTATGAGAAATTCACAATGCTCAACCGCAACCAATGGATCGGTTCAGGTACTCAATTTCTAACAAGCTATGGTATGGCTGAGTTTACAGCCGGCCGTTCTCGTCAAAATGACCGCGCATATGCAGGAATAGCGGCCTCATATGGCAACGATGTCGGTGGTGATTCCCGAATGTCCCAAAAATCCTTTGGGCTAACAGCAAGTGGGCATATCCCATTGGCAAAAGGCCATTGGCTTGATGCTGGTTTACAAACAGCTATACAACAGCGCTCGGCAGATTTCAGTAAGTTGCTATATTACTCACAATGGAATGGCACAACACTTGACCCAAGTGTCTATTCAGGCGAAGAAAACGATTTTGTCAATTTTGCGTTTGTCGATGCAGGGCTTGGTGTAGCCTATCGCTATGAACCAAATCAACGTGGAGAACTCCGTGACGGTCAGTGGTCATTGTTAACGGGCTTGTCTGTTCAGCACGTCAATCGACCTCGTTTGCAATACAATACACTTTCTGCTGATCGACTCTATCAAAAATTGGTCGCTTACGCTTCCTTTTCATTGGGACTCAATGAGGTTTCTTCGTTGCAATTTTCCCTAACACACCTCAGACAAGGTGGCCATACAGAAAGTATGCTTGGCGCTTTGTATCGTATTCAGCTTAGAGGAAGCTCGCAAATCACCAATGAGGTCAGCACCCGACTGCTCACTACAGGGCTTTATTTTAGATCTTCAGCGGCAATAGCACCATATGTGTCTATCGATTTTGGCGCATTTGACTTTGGGGTATCTTATGACGCCGATTTAGGCGCTGCAGCAGCTGTTTACCGACACTCCATCGAGTTAAATTTAGCGTATACTTTCTTGAAAAAGTCAGCTTTTAAAGGTAGCCGTTTGCACTAAGATACGCTGTCCAACGATCTGCTTGCTGTTTATTCATGACCCTTGGCATTTTGTTTTGCGCGCCAAGTTTGCCTATACTTTCTAGATATGCATAAAAAACAGCGGTAGGAAGCACTTTTAAGCTCGGCAAGGGCATACTGTGCTTTCGAACATAGGCGTAGTCATCGTTGGTTGCCTGAAGCGCTTCATCGATATGACGCATCAGTTCCTCGGCTGGCAGTTCGGTATCGCAACCCACATACCAACAGTGTTTTAAGTTTTGCTCATCTGCATGAATCGTATATTCCGATATCGATAGCTGCCGTGCTAGACTGACCCGCACGAGTGCTTGATTGATATTATCCAATGAAAGGTGTTCACCGCAAATGCTCAAAAACTGCTTGATTCTTCCGGCAATAATAATTTCATGGGTGGTTGTATCGACAAACCGAATGAGGTCACCGAGCATATAGCGCCATAAACCAGCGTTTGTCGTTATGACCATTGCGTAGTCTATCCCGGGCTTAACTTCAGAAATGGTATATGCTTTGTACTTATTTTTAAGTTCCCCAGATTCATCAAAATACTCGGCATTAAACGGCACAAACTCGAAAAAAATGCTGTTGTTCATGAGCAGCGTCATTCCTTTTTTCCTAGGGCTCGTCTGATAAGCGAAATAGCCCTCACTTGCTAAGTAGGTATCCAATAAGATCACGGGTTTACCTGAAACCTTTTTCAGTCTTTCCACAAAAGGATCCATATAGACCCCACCATGCACATAAACTTGAAAATTAGGCCAGATGTCGTGGATGCTCTTTAGTTGGTAATGCGCGACTATTTCTTCAAGTAAAAGAATACACCAGCTCGGTATGCCGGCCATAATGCCGATATCCCATTTAGGCGCCTCTTGGACCATCAAGGGGAGTTTTGCCTTCCAATCTTTCAGATTGGTGATTTTCTTATTTGGTTTGGTAAACGGCGTCGCAATTAAAGAGGTGTGCTTTTTAAGGATGCCGCTCAAGTCGCCTTCAAAGTGCTGACCAATTTTTTTAAGTTTGGTGGAACCGCCAACCGCAAGAACTTTTGCACTGTAAAAAGAATCTGAAAGATTGAGTTCATGGAGGACCGAAAATTGCCTAAGTGATACCCGCTGAAATGAGCGAATCATTTCGGTACTCACAGGTATTCGTTTACTTGGCGCACCGGTGGTACCGGATGACAGTGCAAAATATTTAATGCGTCCGGGCCAGGTATGGTCTTTTTTGCCTATGATGGTTTCGTGCAACCAATTTTCGTAGAATTCATCGTAGTCGGTGATTGGAACACGCTGTTGAAAGCGCGAGACAATATCACTTTTGTGTAAAAGGGTACTAAAATGATGTTTCTGGCCGAAAGTTGTTTTTTTGGAAACATCAATGTTTTGACGCAAAACTTCTAACTGTTGTTTGTAGTCAGCGCGTGCGCGTGAGATGCGCTTAAAGCTAATGGCTGTACTGCGTTGAATAAGCTTACCTATAATGGGCATTTTTTCAGAAGCTTTTATGTGTAGGCTTCACACAAAAATAAAGAGAAAACTAGTGCGTTCTTACTGCACTTTATTTTAAATTTGTAAAAAACTCGACTATGCAAACTAAAACCTTCATTGTTCCTCACGACTTTACCGCAGTGGCCGATATCGCCCTTCAACACGCCATTGCAACTGCTAAGCCACTTGGCGCTCGTATCCAAGTACTGCATGTCGTCTCCAAAGACGCACAAATTCCAGAAGCTTTAGCCCAGTTAGAAAATATCATAGGGAGTTTTGAAAATGAAGGTGTTCAATTGTTGCCGAATGTAAGAATCGGCAGTATATTCGAAGATATCGGTGCTTTTGCTGCCGAACACCAAGCCGAACTCATCATTATGGGAACACATGGCGCCCACGGTTGGCAACACATTACGGGTAGTCATGCCCTAAAGGTGGTTACTAGCTCTCAGGTTCCATTTATTATTGTTCAAGAAAAAGCAGTCAAGGCTAGTGGCTATGACTCCATTGTCGTGCCAATGGACCTCCACAAAGAAACCAAGCAAAAGTTATCAATTGTAGCAAACCTTGCGAAGTATTTTAACTCAAAGGTACACGTTGTAACCCCTGACGAAACCGACGAATTCTTGCGCCATCAAGTTATTTCAAACATCACTTTCTCTGAAGGTTTCTTCAAAGACCGTGGCATTGAAATGACCAGCGCTGTTGTCCCAAGTTCAGGTTTTGACAAAGAAGTCGTCAAATATGCCGTTAGTGTAGATGCCGATCTTATCGCCATCATGAACCTTCAGCGCAACAATCTCTTTACCGCACTTACCAGTAACCACGAACAATATATTATCACCAACGACGCCTTGATTCCAACGCTTATCGTGAATCCAATTCACCTTGGTTCGGACTACAGCAACATGTTCTCAATGTAAGCATGTCCAAGCTCGTTACCCTTCACGAATTTATTGTCCGCAAACAAAAAGATTTTCCTTTTGCTAGCGGAGAACTTTCACGTCTGCTAAATGATATCGCACTTGCTGCAAAAATAGTCAGCAATGATGTCAGAAAAGCAGGTCTCGTGGACCACATTCTCGGCGCTCAAGGCGGTCAAAATGTCCAAGGTGAGGACCAACAAAAGTTAGATGTAGTTGCCGACCAAGCATTTATCAATGCTTTTCAAAATGGCGGCGAAGTCTGCGGTATTGCCTCTGAAGAAAACGACGACTTTCTTGCCTTTGAATCCGAGCGTGCACAAAATGCCAATTACGTGGTCCTTTTTGATCCGCTCGACGGCTCTTCCAATATTGATGTCAATGTCTCGATCGGGACTATCTTTTCAATTTATCGTAGGTTGTCTCCTTGCGGAACCAAGCCAGATCTACAAGACATGTTGCAACCTGGCACAGCTCAAGTGGCGGCAGGCTATGTGCTTTATGGTTCTTCAACGATATTAGTGTATTCTACTGGCAACGGTGTGAACGGCTTTACACTTGATCCAGCAATTGGCGAGTTCTTTTTGTCTCACCCTGACCTCAGAATGCCCGAAAACGGCAGACTTTACGCTGTCAATGAAGGCAATCTCAATGATTTTGATCCACAATTACGCGCCTATTTGGCGTATTGCCAATCTCACGACAATCAAACAGGTAAACCTTACTCTGGTCGGTATATCGGTTCTTTGGTCGCCGATTTTCATCGAAACCTGATCAAAGGTGGAATTTATATTTATCCTGCTGTTCCTGCTGCACCACAAGGGCGCCTGCGTTTATTATACGAATGCAATCCGTTGGCTTTTATTGCCGAACAAGCAGGAGGGCTCGCTACAGACGGCAAACAACGCATTTTGGACATCCAACCTACTGAACTACATCAGCGCGTTGGGTTTTACATTGGTTCCAAACTGATGGTAGAAAAGGCCATGGGCCTTTAATTGCGGGCTTTTAAGTCAAAAAAGTAATTCATCTCAACTATTCCTGCACCAGGGTCCTTGTTGTAACGGACTTCCCTTTTGATGCGTTCCATGATATTATTGATGGTACGGTCATCTGTACAGGTAGTAAGTGACTTGATTCTTCTCACGCCAATTACTTCACCTTCGGCATTCACCTGGACTTTGAAGCCAATTCGGCAATCGAAATCACTTTCATAACTTGGCAAGCTGACATTGTTGAGACGCACGCGTCCTTTTCCTGACCCACGGCCGTTGCCTTCGCCATCGCCATCGCCGTTTCCGTTACCCGGCCCGCCGAAAGGCCCGTTTCCAGAACCATTCCCGCTACCATTGCCACCGTTTCCAAAAAAATTGGTACTGTGTGTTGTCGTAGATGTTCCGTTGTTGCTATTGTTTGAATTATGGTTGTTTGAATTGCCACTGCTGTGTGAAAAGTCACTGCGGCTGGCAGTTGCAACGCGTTCGGTTTGCTCAGCAGGTGGTGCAATACGGCCTGAACCGGGCGCGCCACCACCTCTGGATCCGCCAGAATTGTCTTCTACAGTCACGTTATCGATCTGAAATTCTTCTATGACCTCATCAGAACGCAGCGGTGGCGTATCTACAAGTTGGTCAGGACGCGCATCGAACTTGATGATGAAGGTTAAAAGCAACAAACACAACAACCAAATACTGCTGTATATCAGTGATTTTTTGGCGTCTTGTTTGGCTTGAAGAAAATCTAATTGAAGTTGATCCATGAATGTTGCTTTTGATGGGTTTATCCTTCTTTGGTGGCAATGATCATTTTGAGGTCATTGAGCATACCAATCTTGAGTAAATCAACGAGTTCTTGCACTTGGGCATCAAAAGGTAAACGCAAAATAACGGTGTTGTCTCCGAGTTTTTTGGTTTCACTAATGAGGATACCTTCCAATTGATCGAGCGCAAATTCATCGTTGTTGATGTAGAAATGGCGCTGTTGATTTTCGTCAAACTTAACAGTAAGGGTGACGTGCTGTTTTTGTGTCTTTTCGTTGGCATCTGACTTCGGAAGCGGCACCTTAATGACGTTCGGGTTGGCCAAAGTGGAGATGATCAAAAAGAACAATAACAAGAAGAACATGATGTCGCTCAATGCTGAGGTAGCCACCTCGGCATGGAACCTTCTATTACGCTTTATGGCCATCTTTTGAGCTGATTAATTTGACGAATTCAAGGTTAATTTTTTGAATGGCAAGTGCGTAGTTATCAATGATGCCATTTAAAAGGTGGTAAGCAGTAAACGCTAAAATACCTACAACCAAACCAGAGCCGGATGAAATCATTTTTTCATAAAGTCCGCCTGATATATTACCTATTGAAACATTCTCAGAGATAGAAATATTGTAGAAAATTTTAATAACCCCAGAGATGGTCCCAATAAAACCTAAAGTTGGAGCAATACCTGCAATGAGTCCAAGGTGATTGATGTTTTTCTCCATTTTACCAATCTCAATATTGGCTACTTTTTCCATGTTGGCTTCAATTTGCGGAACAGGTCTACCGATAGACTGAACCCCTTCCTTAACCACCGAACCAAAAGCTGTTTGGTCGCGGTTTGTTACGTCGAGTGCGCCTTGCATATTGCCAGCATTGAGTTGTGTTTGCAGTTCATTGAGGAGCAACATATTTTGCTTGGTCATGCGGCGGATGTATAAAAAGCGCTCAACGGCAATGTAAGTCGTGTAAAACAAAAGTAAAGCAATAGGAATCAAGAAGACGCCACCTTTCATGAGGAAGTCGATGGCTGAAATTTCTTCTACTGTTTTGAAAGATTCTTCGGTGTTGGTCTGTGCAACTTGGGCGTTTAATAGGCCTGCGCTAACTGTAAACGCTGCAACTAAAATGTGTTTAACTGAAAACTTCATAATTGGGTTCTATTTTGGTACGCTAAAATTACGAATTGACTTAAGGCAACTTGACGCCATGATTTGGAGATATTCACACTGAATTGTTATTTGTAACGCCACCTCATGAAAAGGTCACATTTATTTTCGCTCGGCGGATACTTTGCTTAATTTTGCAGCCCCACATGGAACTGACTCAATTCATCAAATCCCTTGCCAAACATCCGGCTGTAGATCGCAGTGCTGCTGCACTACAAGAAGCACACGCGCGTTTGCATTGGAAAGGCATGGTTGGGTCAGCCAAATCCTTACTTTCCTTAATGGTTGCACAGCAAGTGCCGGGGACGCATCTTTTTATCCTTTCGGACAAAGAAGAGGCTGCCTATTTTTTAAATGATTTTGAAGGTGTTTTTCCCGAAGAAAAACGCATTCTGTTTTATCCGGCTTCTTATCGGGTTCCGTATCAGCAAGAGCAAACCGACAACGCCAATGTAGTTGCAAGGGCAGAGGTGCTCGAACAACTCAGCGCCAAACAAAATGCTTGGATTGTCACTTATCCTGAGGCACTTTTTGAGAAGATACCCACTAAGAAAAACTTGGTGAAGCACACCATGCGTTTGGAGGTCGCTAAATCGTACAGCACCGACTTTTTGAATGAACTGCTTCTCGAGTACCAATTTGAGCGCGTAGATTTTGTTTACGAGCCAGGTCAGTTCTCAATTAGAGGAGGTATTCTAGACGTATTTTCATATGCCAATGAACATCCTTTTCGAATCGAGTTTTTTGGCGATGAGGTCGAAAGCATCCGCACCTTTGACGCCGCAAGTCAATTATCGATAGCAAGCCATCAGTTTTTTAATGTGGTGCCCAATATACAGTCCGGTCAAAGCCTCGAAATTCAAGAAACATTCTTGGGCTTTATAGGGTCAGATTCTATCTGTTGGGTAGCGGATATTGATCGCACTTTTGAGGTACTCAAGCGCGAATACGAGCGCGCCGTTGAGCTACACAGCAAACACGACGGCCCAGTAGCTTATGCCTTACCCCAAGAAAAATATGCATCGCACCTTGATTTTGAGCAACAACTCAAAGCGCATCGGGTAGTGGAGTATGGCCCCGTATTTCATTATAAATCCAGCCATGCTGAAACATTTGATTGCATTCCGCAGCCAAGTTTCAACAAAGATTTTGAGCGCCTTAATACCGATCTCAAAGCGAGAAAGGCAGAAGGATTTCAGAATTTGATTTTTTCAAATCAGCCAAGGCAAATCGAACGGCTCTATCAAATCTTTAGTGATATTGGTGAAGAAGGCGAGTTTAGCGCATTGCCAATTGCCTTGCATGAAGGCTTTATCTTTCCGAGCCTCAAATTGGTTTGCTATACCGATCATCAATTATTTGAGCGCTATCATCGGTTTAGACTCAAAGAAGGATTCAAACAGGCCAAACAAGCCTTAACCATCAAAGAAATTTATCAGCTCCAGAAAGGTGACTACGTGACGCACATCGACCACGGCGTTGGCCAGTTCTCAGGGCTAGAAACAATCGACGTCAATGGCAAACCCCAAGAAGCGATTCGCCTGGTTTACAAAGATGGCGACGTCCTTTATGTCGGGATTCACTCTTTGCACCGTATTTCTAAGTTTACAGGCAAAGAAGGGAGTGCGCCAACGCTCAATAAACTTGGCACTCAGGCTTGGTCTAATCTAAAAAACAAGACCAAAAAGAAAATCAAAGAGCTGGCATTCGATCTCATCAAATTATATGCCCAGCGCCGCAGTAAGCCGGGCTTTTCTTTTGCCCCAGATAGCTACTTACAAAACGAACTCGAGGCTTCGTTTATGTTCGAAGATACCCCAGATCAATTTAAAGCCACCCAAGATATCAAGCGCGACATGGAAGCGCCGCGGCCTATGGACCGTTTGGTTTGTGGCGACGTCGGATTTGGTAAAACAGAGGTGGCAATAAGAGCAGCGTTCAAAGCAGTCACAGACTCCAAACAAGTCGCTGTTTTGGTGCCAACAACTATACTTTCTTTACAACATTACCGCAGTTTCAAAAATAGGTTGGCCAGTTTTCCAGTTACAGTTGACTACATCAATCGTTTCAAGTCGGCAAAAGAAATAACGGAAACACTCAAAAAATTAGCTGCAGGTCAAATAGATATTCTTATCGGCACACATGCCATTGTAGCAGAGAGGGTCAAATTCAAAGATCTGGGGCTCATGATTATCGATGAAGAACAAAAATTTGGTGTAGCCGTCAAAGATAAACTCAAGACTTTACGCACTTCGGTCGATACGCTTACGCTCACCGCAACCCCTATACCACGGACGCTGCAGTTTTCTTTAATGGGTGCCCGAGACTTGAGTATCATCAATACCCCACCGCCTAACAGACAGCCAGTGCTCACGGAAATCATTTCTTTTAATGAAGAGGTGCTGCGCGACGCCATATCATATGAAGTCGGCCGCGGCGGTCAGGTTTTTTTCGTCAACAACAGACTCTCCAATATAAAAGAACTTTCCGGCATGATTCAGCGCTTGTGTCCGGGGGTTCGGGTAGGTATAGGGCATGGTCAAATGGATGGCAAGCAACTTGAGAAAGTGATGCTCGATTTCATTGAAGGCGCCTACGATGTCCTTATTGCCACTACCATAATTGAATCTGGTATCGATATCTCGAACGCCAATACGATCATTATTAATGACGCACACCAATTCGGACTCAGCGACCTACATCAGTTGAGGGGCCGGGTAGGGCGCAGTAATAAAAAAGGTTTTTGCTACCTCATTGCGCCTAAGTTTAGCATCATGACTTCTGAAGCACGCAAGCGCTTAGAGGCATTGGTTCAATTTTCTGATTTGGGCTCCGGATTCAATATTGCGATGAAAGACCTCGATATCAGAGGAGCAGGCAACATGTTGGGTGGCGAGCAAAGCGGTTTTATTGCCGAAATAGGTTTTGAGATGTATCAAAAAATCCTAAATGAGGCCATGCAAGAATTGCGTGAAAGCGAGTACAAAGAACTGTTTGATGAGCGCGTTACCGATCAGTTTAATGGTTTTGTTCAAGATTGCATCTTCGAAACCGACATGGAAGTCAGGATCCCTGATCAGTATGTCAACCAAGTTGCTGAACGCCTCAGTTTGTATCAGGCCATGGATAACCTTAAAAACAAACAAGAACTCGATGCATTTAGCGAACAGCTCAAGGACCGCTTTGGACCACTTCCAAAAGAGGTCAAAGAACTTTTGTTTTCTTTTGAGCTACGTTGGTTAGCTGAATCTTTAGGTTTGGAGCGTTTGGTCCTAAAAGCCGAAAAACTGGTTGGTCATTTTATTGCCAATCCGCAGTCACCTTTTTACGAAACCGAACAATTCCAGCGCATATTAAATCAAATATTGGCCCAGCCAGCCGGTTACCGTTTGGTTCAAAAAGACGATAAATTACGACTTGTTATTGAGCCAATCCGCCATATTAAAGATGCTTTTCAAAAATTACAAGCACTCCAACAAGCTTGAATTTGATTCCTTGACCTACGTTAAGTAATTTTAGTGAGAACTATTGCAACTTTGCAAGCAAATAATTGTTTAATCATCAAACTTAAAATTTTAAAAACATGAAAAATTTAGCAATCGGATTAGTTGGCGCTTTCGCCTTGTTTTCATTTGTAGCATCGCAGGCCGGAATGTGGTCAGTAGATGGCGCACACTCTCGTTTAGGGTTCACCATTCTCCACAACGGAATTACAAATGTTCACGGCAACTTTGGTAAGTTCACCATGGAGGTTACCACACCTAACGAAGATTTCAATGGCGCAACCATCACCCTTAATGCAGATGCGGCATCTGTAAACACTGGTATCGAAGCCCGTGACAATCACTTGCGCACTGCAGATTGTTTCGAAGTTGAAAAGTACCCAAACATTACTTTTAAAAGTACTGCAGTAAAAGCGGCTAAAGTTAAAGGGACTTACACTGTAGAAGGAGACCTCACGATGCACGGCGTTACCAAAAAAGTAATTTTCAATGGTGTTCATACGGGTAACGGTAAAAACTACAAAGGAACTGAAGTTGCTGGTTTACAAATCTCTGGTGTTGTTAAGCGTTCAGAATTTGGCATGGGTGAAGTTAGCCCAGGTCTTGCTGACGAAGTGAAACTTCAGGCAGATTTAGAAATCGTCAAAAACTAAAAATAGCTATGAAAAACGCTTTGTTTTTGTTCTTGTTGTGCAGTTCGTTTTCTGTTTTTGCACAGCAATACAAGGTAGCAGAAGGCTATAAAATTGCTTTTTCAAACCCAGATGTAAGCGGAACCTTCGATGAATTGAGTGCATCAACCTTGATTTTTGACGAAGCCAAATTAGCAAGTGCTAAATTGAGTTTTAAAATTGAGGTTGCGTCTATCAATACTGGAAATGGTCTTCAAAACAAACATGCCCGCGGAGAAGAATGGTTCAACGCCGATAAATATCCTTATATTGAATTCAATTCCACAAAAATTGAAAAAACCGCTGAGGGCTTCAAAGCAACAGGCAAATTACAAATGCATGGCGTTAGCAAAGAGGTAACCATTCCATTTACTTTTTCTAAAAAAGGAAATAAAGGCACTTTTATTGCTAAATTTAGCGTAGACCGCTCTGATTACCAGGTCGGCAAGAAAAATAGTGGTGTAGCTGAAACCATTAAAATTACAGCCACCATACCCGTAATTAAAAAATAAAATTATGTTAAAGAAAACCGTTTGGGCCCTCGCATCGGGCATTTTGGCAGGAGGAGTTTCCTATGCTTATGGTGAAACCTTCGAGAAACAACTCATGGAAGATTATTCCAATGTTGTGCCAACTGCCGCCATTTTCATTTCTTGTTTAGTCGGGACTATCTTAGCCACACTTGGCCATTGGCTCCTCACTAAATTGGTGCCTATGTTTGGGGAGTTTATTTTTGCGCTTCTCTTTGCGGGTTTAACAACGGCAAGTTTAGTCGGGGTTTTAGGTTTTACTTTCACCGATGACTCCAACGAACTACATCAGTTTATTTTTTACGGATATGCCATGCCAATGCACTTTTTTCCATTTCTGGCTTGGTATGTTTTCAAACCATTATTTGATAACAAATAAGCCAAATTTTGGCACAATACTTGAAAAGGATGCTTCGGCATCCTTTTTTTTTGAAAAAAACAGTCAAAAAGGACAACGAAATGCCTTGATTTACGTTAATAATAAGATGCTGCAACGCTTTTGCTTTCTGCTTTTTTATATCGGGATTTCCATCCCTGTTCTTCTGCGCGCGCAGCTCTTAACGAATAACGCATTAAATCCACAAGGATTGGTTCAGAATGTCTTGTTAGGTAATGGCGTTACTGTATCCAATGTGACTTACAACGGTAGTCCTGTAGCAATTGCTCAATTCACGGCTGCCAACACTACACTCGGTATCAATAGCGGTATTGTACTTACAACAGGCACCACATTGCCCAATGGCGATGGTCCGCATGGTCCCAATGATGCCTCTGGAGCGGGTGTAGATAACAACATGGGCGGCTTCAGTTTACTTTCACAAGCCATCAACGGAACCCAAACCTACAATGCAGCAATTTTGGAGTTCGACTTCATACCTTACGCCGACACCGTCCGTTTTAAATATGTTTTTGGTTCAGATGAATACCCTGAATTTGCACCACCCAACAATACTACCTACAACGACGTCTTTGGATTCTTTATTTCGGGTCCCGGAATAACAGGTTTTCAGAATATTGCCAAGTTACCAAATGGCGCGGTAGTTTCGATCAATAATGTCAATAGTATTACCAATCCCTTTTATTTTGTAAATAATGGCGATGGCAATATGGCCCCCTACAACCAAAGCCCGCAGTATATTCAATACGATGGTTTCACCAAAGTATTAGAAGCGGTTTCTCAGGTTCAGTGTGGTCAAACCTATCATTTGATTATCGCTATTGCAGATGTAGG
>CAZINO010000042.1:0-14446 GCA_964540625.1 uncultured Lishizhenia sp.
ATGACTTGGACAGACTTCGTTTACAAAATTGGTGACACATTTCAATGGTCTTTTGGCTTTTTTGAATTTGTGCAGAATTACTTTAATACCCTTTTAATTTTATTAGGGTTCTTTGGGTTTTATTACTGGATGCGCACCCAAAAGAAGCTTAGTGACCAAGCTAATGTCTCGATTGATATAGAAGAAAATAAAGGTTGGTATAAGAAAGAAGGCCAACAACTTAAATAAGTTTTAAACGGCATAAAAAAGGGCGGTCATTGACCGCCCTTTTTTGTTTTTATATCCTCATCTATATTTTTATTTATCAGATAGAAGTGTAGCACTAAAAAATTCACGGTTCATCCTAGCGATGTTTTCAAGCGATATTCCTTTCGGGCATTCGACTTCACAAGCGCCAGTGTTGGTACAGTTACCAAAACCTTCTTCGTCCATTTGACGAACCATATTTGAGACGCGTTCTTTGGCTTCTACACGGCCTTGAGGCAATAATGCATATTGAGAAACTTTTGCACCTACGAATAGCATGGCTGATCCGTTTTTACAAGTTGCCACACAAGCCCCACAACCAATACAAGCAGCAGCTTCAAATGCTTTGTCTGCGTCGGCTTTTGGAACTGGAATCGCGTTGGCGTCCATTGTGCGCCCTGAGGTATTTACAGAAATAAAACCACCGGCTTGCTGAATTCTGTCAAATGCAGAACGATCCACAACGAGGTCCTTAACGATAGGAAACGCTCTTGATCTCCAAGGCTCTACATAAATAGTGTCGCCATCGTTGAAACTACGCATGTGTAGCTGACAAGTAGTAGTTCCGGTTTCCGGTCCGTGTGCGCGTCCATTGATATAAAGTGAGCACATTCCACAAATACCTTCACGACAATCGTGATCAAAGGCAACAGGTTCTTTTTGTTCGTTAATGAGTTGCTCATTAAGTTGGTCGAGCATTTCAAGAAAGGAACTATCAGTGGAAACGTTTTGTAAACTGTATGTTTCAATGCCCCCTTTAGCGTTGGCATTTTTTTGTCTCCAGATTTTGAGTGTGATATTGATAAATTTTGAAGCCATATCTTCTTATTTATAGTTGCGTGCCGCAATTTTAATGAATTCGTAATTCAACGCTTCTTTGTGCAAAGTAGCGGATAGTGCATTGCCATCTTGGTATTGCCAAGCAGCAACGTATTTGAAGTTTTCGTCGTCGCGGAGCGTTTCTCCTTCGCTGTCTTGGAATTCTTCACGGAAGTGACCACCACAAGATTCTTGGCGGTGTAGCGCATCAACCGCCATTAGCTGGCCAAGTTCTATAAAGTCGGCCACACGCATGGCTTTATCGAGCTCTGGGTTCATTTCGTTGGCGTCACCAGGCACAAAAACGTCTTTGTAGAATTCTTCGCGAAGTGCGCCGATTTCTTCAATCGCTTGCTTCAAGCCAGCTTCGTTGCGGGCCATTCCGACTTTATTCCACATAATTAGGCCTAAACGCTTGTGGAAGTGGTCTACTGATTTGGTTCCTTTGTTCTGAATGAAACGCTCAATGTTCGCTTTAACCTCTGCTTCGGCTTGCTCGAATTCAGGGGTATCTGTTGCAATTTTGCCTGTGCGGATGTCATTGGCAAGGTAATCAGAAATGGTGTATGGTAAAACGAAATAGCCATCGGCTAAACCTTGCATAAGCGCAGAGGCACCCAGGCGATTGGCTCCATGATCAGAGAAGTTTGCCTCACCAGTCACAAAACAACCCTCAATAGAACTCTGAAGATTATAATCGACCCAAACGCCGCCCATTGTATAGTGAACAGCCGGGTAAATTTTCATTGGTGTTTCGTACGGGTTGTCGTCGGTGATCTTTTGATACATTTGGAAAAGGTTGCCGTACTTCTCTTCAATCCATTTTTTACCCAAAGCAAGAATTTTTTCTTCTGTAGGGTTGTGGTCTCCTTGCGCAAAAGCAGATTGACGTCCTTTATTTCGGATTTCAGTAGCAAAGTCTAGGTAAACGCCTTCGTTGGTGTCGTTTGCCTCAATACCGTAGCCTGCGTCGCAGCGTTCTTTAGCAGCTCTAGAAGCTACGTCACGCGGAACTAAGTTTCCAAAAGCTGGGTAGCGTCTTTCCAAGAAGTAATCGCGGTCTTCTTCGGCAATTTGGGTTGGCTTTAGACGGCCTTCACGAATGGCTTCTGCATCTTCTTTTTTCTTTGGAACCCAAATACGGCCAGAGTTTCTAAGAGACTCTGACATAAGCGTAAGTTTAGATTGGTTGGTTCCATGTACAGGAATACAAGTTGGGTGTATTTGCACAAAGCAAGGATTGGCAAAATGCGCACCTTTTTTGTGTACTTTCCAAGCCGCAGAAACGTTGCTTCCCATGGCGTTGGTCGAGAGGAAGTAAACATTTCCGTAACCACCTGATGCAATAACAACAGCATGCGCAGAATGGCGCTCGAGTTCTCCTGTAACAAGGTTACGGGCAATGATACCTCGTGCTTTACCGTCTATTTTAACCAGGTCCATCATTTCGTGGCGGTGGTACATTTTAACACGACCTAAACCGATTTGACGAGAAAGTGCTGAGTAGGCACCCAATAAGAGTTGCTGACCTGTTTGGCCCGCCGCATAAAAAGTACGTTGTACTTGTGTTCCGCCAAAAGAACGGTTGTCGAGCAGACCTCCGTATTCACGCGCAAACGGCACGCCTTGTGCGACGCATTGGTCAATGATGTTGCCTGAAACTTCGGCCAAGCGATAAACGTTTGCTTCGCGAGCGCGGTAGTCACCACCTTTGATGGTGTCATAAAATAACCGATAGATGGAATCGCCATCGTTTTGGTAGTTTTTAGCGGCGTTGATTCCACCCTGAGCAGCAATGGAGTGCGCTCGGCGCGGAGAATCTTGGAAGCAAAAAGCTTTCACATTATAGCCCATCTCTCCAAGAGATGCAGCTGCAGAAGCACCAGCCAAACCTGTACCCACAACAATAATGTCGATTTTAGGTCGGTTGTTTGGCGCAACCAATTTCATGTGATTCTTGTGATTGGTCCACTTTTCTGAAATTGGACCTTCTGGAATGCGCGAATTTAATACTGACATAGCCTAATTCCTAGAGGTTGTAAATAATGACGGGAATGATTGCAAACAAGAGCGGCACAAGAACAGCAAAGCCGGTACCGATCATTTTGATCAATGGGGTATATTTTGGGTGATTGATTCCTAAAGACTGAAAAGCGCTTTGGAAACCATGTAAGAGGTGGTAAGCGAGAACGACCATCGAAATGACATAGAAAAGCACAGCGTAAAGTGCTCCTTCGTTCTTGCTTGGATTAAAGAAGTCCATAACTAAACCGTGTAAGTCGCGGTAGCCTTCGGCAACTTTTACATTGGTGCCCTTGATGTATAAATCTGTTCCTTTTTCGACGATATTATTTTTGTCTTTAGGGATTGGTTGGATTCCTGGAACGTGTGTGTAGTAAATTTCTGGCGTTTGGTTGCCCATCATTGGGTTTTCCATTTGAAGTTGGTAAGTGTGTAGCGGAACTTCTTCTTTTACTTTCATTTTCCACCAAAAGTTAGCCATGTGCGTAGCAAGAAAAACCAAGATAAGTGTACCCAAAATTGCCATGCTTCGGCTTGCAGAGCTTGAGTTTGCTGCTGGTTTGCTATAGGCATAGCGTACTGGACGTGCTTTGCGGTTTTGAATGGTGAGTACAATTCCGTCAATTACGTGTATCAATACAGCAATGTAAGTAACGTAAGAAAGAACTTTAATAAAAGGGTTGTGACCCATGAAATAGGCGTATTCATTGAATGCGCGACGACCTTCCTCTCCGGTCTTCAGAATTAACTGAAGGTTGCCGAGCAAATGGCCCACCAAAAACGTGCAGAGGAAAAGACCGGTAAGGGCCATAAAAACCTTTTTACCGATAGAAGATTTAAAGAATGCAGAGTTACTCATAAGAATCTTTCATTTGTAGTGGTGCAAATTTAATTGAACAACATTTAATTGTAGCAAATGTTGCCAAGATAATCCATTAAATAAGATTATTTAGAACCATTATAGATAGTTTAATGTGCATTGATTTTCATTCACTGAGAGCTCGATTTGAGCACCTAAAATAAGTGGATGGTTATCGTCGATATGTCCAGCAGGAAAATCAAAGCAAATGGGAATGTTCTGATACTGAAAATGAGAAAGGATGAGTTCGTTTATAGATTGTCCGAAAGGAACATCGGTGTCTTCTAGGTCCGTCATTCCACCCACTATTAGTCCTTTAATTTGATTGAGCGCGCCACATTTTCTCAGTGCATGTAGCATCCGATCAATATGATAGAGGTGTTCGGCTAAATCCTCGACAAACAAAATGGCATCATAGAAATCATAACGTTCAGGTGTAGCCAACAGACTATAGATAATGCTCAAATTACCACCGATTAATTTACCTGAGGCGTTTCCTTGTTTGTTTGAAGGCACTGCTGCAAATTCAAAAGACTTTTTATTCCCGAATAAGAGATCAGCTAGGCGCAATTTAGAGTCAACGGTATTTTTATCGATATTGAGCGCCATTGTGCCGTGAATACTCTGGTAACCAAGACTTTGAACTTTATGATGTAATACACAGACATCCGAAAAACCGACGACCCACTTAGGGGCTTGTAAAAAAGCAGCCCATTGCAGCCCATCTAGAATTTGTACGCAACCGTATCCACCGCGCACACTCCAAATGGCTTTGGCTGTAGGGTGATCGATGCCGTCTTGAAAATCATTTTGACGCTCCAAAATGTTGCCAGAGAAATAATGATACCGTCCAGTGAGGTGTTGACTCCGTATGGCTTTCAAGCCGATTGAATGCAGCCAGGCTTCAGCAGCTAGGACATAAGTTTCTTCGATGGCTTTGGCAGGCGCACATAAGTAAACGGCGTCGCCGGGTTGTAAATTAGGCGGTGAAATGAGGTTCATTTTTCAAACAAAGCGTGGAGTATTTTTAAATCAATGGGTGTTGTGATTTTCATATTTTCTTCGTTGCTTTCTACGAGCAGAGGCCTGATATTTTGCGCCTCAACGACACTAGCGTCATCTGTAAATTTTGGATCGTACCCTTGTTGATATGCGGCTTTGAGTGTCTGCGCATCAAAACACTGTGGGGTGTGTACTAAAAAATAAGCAGAGCGATCCACACTTTCTGACTGTGCCTCAGAACCCATTCGCAATGAATCTTTTGGTTTGAGAACAGGCACCACTGCTTTGGCAAAATCAAGCCCGTCAAAACAGCGCTTGATGGTGGCTTGGCTAACCAAAGGCCTCACGCCATCGTGAATACCAATTTGCATTCCTACACAAATCTGAAGTGCGTTTTGAATGGAATGAAAACGCTCTTTTCCGCCATCAACGAGTTGGTGTGCAATCTCGATATTGTATTTTTCAAGGAGTTCTTGCCAGTAAGACTGCCATTCTCGTGGCAGGGTAATGATAAGTTGCGCATGAGGGTCGAAAGCATAAAAGGCCTCAAGCGTGTGAATGAGAACGGGCCTTTGTTTTAACAGTAAAAACTGTTTTGGCAAGGTTTCGCCCATGCGCGTTCCGATTCCGCCAGCTGTAATGATGATGCTTCTTTTCATCTTCTCAAAGATAAACAAACTAGGGCTTCCTGGTCGGTAATAATTTCAACCTATTTGGCACTAAGTCTATTTTAAACGAAGAACCACCAATATACTCTCCATCTGTTTCGGCATGTAGCTGTTCGTCGCACGCTAATGTAATCGGAAAAGCTATTGATAAATAATGGGCTTCGGGATGTTTGATTTTTTTACCGCGTTTCACTTTGAGCACATTTTTAAGATAATCCAATAAAGAAACCTTACCCAAAAGTGTTAATTTGAGCTCACCATCATTGATTTGAGCTCCCGGATGAATATACAGGCCATCACCGAAAATACTGCCGTTACAAAAAGCAGCTAGCAGCAGCTCGCCATTGTAATTAAAATGTTTGCAAGTGATGGAAACTTTAGGCCTCTTGTAATTCAGAAAAGTCTTAATGATAGCCAATCCGTATGAGAAGTTGGGACCAAATTTTTTGCGAAAATGTTGTAATTCTAAAACAACGGCACCGCCAAATCCGATATCTGCAATATTCGCAAAATACCTTGTTTCAGTCGCTGTTTCTAGGAGCCCTACATCAAAAAAGTCAAATTGCTGGTTCTGAATTAAATCAATGAAGCTTAAATCTTTTTGGAAACCCGCTGACCGAAAAAAATCATTGCCGGTTCCATTAGGAATGATGCCGAGAATAGGATTGAATTGTTGGTCAGGATGGCTGCAAATACCATTTACAAGTACATTGAAGGTGCCGTCTCCACCAACCCCAAGCAAGTGTGTACATTCGGGTGTTAAGGCATGAATGAAAGATTGCGCTTCTTTTGGATCTTTGCTATTAAAAATATGGAATTGACTTCCGAAAAACCGTTGTAGCGCTGCTAAGAGGAGCTGGTTCTGTGCAGTAATTTTTTTGTTGCCGTTGGTAATGCAGTAGATGAGATGCATGCACCAAATTACACAAATAATTTAGTATTGGATTTGTAGGCTACTCGATTGCTGCCACTTTTGACCATTGAGTAGGGCAGTCACAAAATAAATATAGGTACCCCTTGCTGTTTTTTCACCACCGAGGTCAGTTCCATCCCATTGGAAATGAGGATTGTCATTTCTGTAAACAACATTGTTCTTGGCATCGAGTACAACAATGCTGAAATCCAGCACTTCGGCTTGCTGCCAATCGATTTGAAAATGTTCATTTTGCCCGTCACCGTTGGGGGTAAAGACGTTGGGAAGGGAAATGCGTTGCGAATGCTGCGCAGGTTGCAAAGAAGGCAATGACGCGCTTTGCGGATTCGGACTTGTAGGCCCTTGGGATACTTGTGCTGAAGGCCTAGGATATCCAGAAATTTGGAAACTTGGGCTATTAGCGGGAAGAATTTCTTGTAATTGTCCTAATACGGATTCTGGAATTTGGGTCTGGGCTGAAACGTTATTTGTAGCCGGTTGATCGGTATTTATTGGTTGAGGGACAGGAAAATTTTGTGCAGCGTCTATGGTGGTAGGCGTTGAAGGCAATGTTGTTTCAGGGGCAATGTGAATGCCGTCGATGCGGTCGTTTTTGGGCGCAGGTATTTTTTGTTGAACCGTCTTTTTATCTGGTTTTGAAGATGAAGGGGTTTGAACAGCAAGATAAACGAATACAACTGCAATTGAACTTGCTGCAACACCAATAAGTGTTTTAGACAAAATACTTAGTCCTGTTTTAGCCGCGCTGGCCCCTAAAGAAGACGAAATAGAAGACCACAAAGCCGGGTCAACCGAGACTTGATGGTCTTGGAGCCCATGTGAAAAAAGATCTTTTATTTGGTCTTTGTTGGTCATTTAATCAATGTTTTCTATACGGTCTTTCAAATATGCCCGGGCTCTGAGGTATTGTGTTTTGGAGGTGCTTTCCGATATACCAAGTTGTGTTGCGATTTCCTGATGAGAATAACCTTCGATCGCAAATAAATTAAAAACGGTGCGGTAGCCATCAGGCAAGGCCTGAACCAATTTGAGGAGGTCATCGGCCATGAGTTTCTCGGCGCTGTAGCTCTCGCTTGCAAGTTTGTGGCTGACGTCGTCTACAGAGACGTCAGCAAGTAGTTTTTTATCTTTTCGTAATTGGTCTAGGCAAGTATTGACAGCGATTTTTTTGAGCCAACCTTCAAAAGCACCTTCGGATTTATAATTGCTGATATGTGCAAAAATCTTGACAAAAGTATCTTGAAGGGTGTCTTGGGCACGCATTTGGTCTTTCATGTAGCGCAAACACACAACATAGAGTTTTGGGGCATAGATGTCAAACAACGCTTTTTGAGCTTTTGGACGAGCAGCAATACAACCTAGTATGAGTTCTTGTTCATCCATTACTCCTCAGCCTTGACGTAAATTGATTTTAAAAAGTTGCATGCGTAAAGCAAGATAGTTTATTTCTTTTAATTTCGTAATTAAACCCCTTTCGAATAAATATGCGCTACCTCATTTTTACATTGTTTTTGTTACCGCTTTTGAACTACGCTCAAAACGCTCAAAACTTCCCGTATATTGTCGAGATACAACTCAATGATCGCTTACAAATGCAAGTTTCTGCTGGCCTCCCGAGCAAAGACCCGAAAGCGCCTATTACCATATACAATGGCAAGGAAGTTTATCAGTTATCCGTAAAAAAACGGATGGGCGACACCATTATTTACCAATTCCCTGCACAAGACGCCGAGTGGCGAATTGCTTTTAATGAAGGTTTTTCTGATGCGCGCGGTTGGTGGGTTAACTACAATAAAAAGGTACCGGTTCGTTATCCAATTCATCTTTATGCTGGAATTAGCGAATATTTAATAGCAGGTAATAAGAATTTTGATATTGGTGGAAAATGGCGCGTGACTTTTCACCCTGGCGCAGCAAACGAAGAGGTGTTGGTTGGTGTATTTGAACAGGACACTGATGGTTTTGTAACGGGTAGTTTTTTGAGTGAGACCGGCGATTATCGTTATTTGCATGGCTTTGTGGCTAATGGCAAATTACACTTACAGACGTATACCGGTTATTGGGCTTTTGTTGTGGAGGCGGATTTAATTGTCAGTAATGAAATGTCTGGTGTTTTTTATAGTGGCGGTAAGTCAAGCTCCCCGTTTAAAGCGATAAAAGATGAAACCGTTCAATTGCGCGATGAAAGTAGCCTTACCTATTTAATAAAGCGCGATGAGCCTGTTTTGTTGAAAGACCTCATCAAAATGAATGGCAGAAAAACGACTATTGATTTGGCTTCAGAAAAACAACTCACTTTGATTCAAATCATGGGAACGTGGTGTCCAAACTGCTTGGACGAGACCCAAATGCTATTGCAATTACAAGAGGATTACGGCGCAAAAGGCTTACAAGTAATGGCGCTTGCCTTTGAGGTAGGGAGCGATGCAAAAAAGCAAAGGGCGCGCTTGAAAAGCTGGATCAAAGCGATGGCAGTAGATTATCCTGTTTATTTGGCAGGAACCTCGAGTAAAGATGCGGCCTCAGCCCGCTTTCCGATGCTCAATGGCATCATGAGTTTTCCGACCACCTTGCTCGTTGATCAGCAAGGAAAAATCGTTGCTATTCATACCGGTTTTAGCGGACCAGCAACTGGTCAGGCTTATACAGATTTAGTAGAAAAATTCAAGCAAGAAATAGAGGGCAATTTATCTGCCCATTAAGAACGGATATTTATCGATGTTCTTGAGTGCTATGCTCGTACCACGCGCAACCGCTCTTAGTGGGTCTTCAGCGATGTGTACCGGAAGTTTGGTTTTTGACTGAATGCGCTTATCTAGACCGCGGAGCATAGATCCACCCCCAGCAAGGTAGATACCGGTTTTGTAAATGTCAGCAGAAAGTTCTGGCGGCGTCATTTCGAGTGCGCTCAAGATGGCCTCTTCGATTTTAGAAATGGTTTTGTCTAGTGCGTGCGCTACTTCTTGATAAGAAACCATAATTTCTTTTGGAATCCCGGTCATGAGGTCACGGCCGCGCACCGCAAAATCTGCAGGTGGGTTTTCTAATTCAGGCAAGGCTGCACCAACTTCAATTTTGATTTGTTCGGCAGTGCGCTCTCCAACTAAAATATTGTGTTGACGACGCATGTATTCTTCGATGTCGTTGGTGAAGTCGTCACCGGCAATGCGAATGGATTTATCACAGACAATACCACCGAGGGCAATGACGGCAATTTCAGAGGTTCCACCACCTATGTCGATGATCATGTTGCCCATAGGTTCTTCTACGTCAATACCAATACCAATTGCGGCAGCCATTGGCTCGTGAATGAGGTAAACTTCTTTGGCGCCGGCGTGTTCTGCAGAATCTTGTACAGCTCTTTTTTCAACTTCAGTAATACCTGAAGGAATACAGATAACCATGCGCAATGTAGGATTGAATAAGCTGCGTCCAGGATTGATCATTTTGATCATGCCTTTGATCATTTGCTCAGCGCTTTGAAAGTCGGCAATTACACCATCTTTGAGCGGACGAACGGTTTCGATGAGCTTATGGGTTTTTCCATGCATTTGTTGTGCCTTTCTACCAATAGCGACCACTTTACCCGTTTGGATATCTTTGGCTACAATTGAAGGTTCATCGACAACTACTTTGTCGTTCCAGATAATGAGGGTATTTGCCGTACCGAGGTCGATGGCAATTTCCTGTGTAAGAAAGTTAAAAAGGCCCATTTTTAAAGCACTTGATGTGGTTATAATTGCTTCTTATTCGTAGAAGACGTTCAAAGGTTACATTCTATATGCAACATTTGCAAAAATCTTTCATTTTAATGTTTGAAATGACGGATACCCGTAAATACCATTTTCATTTGGTTGTCATCGCAGTAAGTAATGGAGAGGTCATCTTTTACAGAGCCACCCGGTTGTATTACAGTGTCAATGCCTTCTAAATGGGCAATTTCTACACAGTCAGGAAAAGGAAAAAATGCGTCACTTGCCATGACTGCTCCATGCAAATCAAAACCAAAAGATTTGGCTTTGTGAATAGCTTGTTTGAGGGCGTCTACTCTAGAGGTTTGACCCGTTCCACTTGCAAGAAGTTGGCCATTTTTAGCCAAAATGATGGTGTTCGATTTTGTGTGTTTGACCAATTTATTGGCGAAGAGCAAGTCATTTACCTCATCAGTGGTTGGCGCTAATTTGGTTTTCAACTCAAGCTGAGCAGCGCTTTCTGTTGCTAAGTCTGCATCTTGAACAAGGTATCCATTGAGTGCGCTTCGAACCAGTGTTTTTGGTAATTCTAGTTCTTTTTGAATGAGAATAATACGGTTCTTTTTAGATTGTAAGAGCGCAATAGCTTCGGGTGCATAGGCGGGAGCTATTAGAACTTCACAAAATAGGTCATTGACCAAGTTGGCCGTATCTAAGTCGATTGGTTGGTTGGCGATGAGAATACCGCCAAACGCACTAACAGGGTCGGCAGCCAAAGCTGCTTCATAGGCTTCTTTTAGTGTTGGACGCGTTGCAAGACCGCAGGCATTGTTGTGTTTAAGAATAGCAAAGGTTGGGCCTTCTTGCTTGAATTCTTGCATGAGTCTTACAGCAGCGTCTACATCGAGTAAATTGTTGTAAGAAAGTTCTTTACCGTGAATTTTGGTAAAAAGGGCATCGAGGTCACCAAAGAAAGTGCCTTTTTGATGTGGATTTTCTCCGTAGCGCAAAGGACTTGATTTTTCTTCACTGATTTTGAGATGCGAACTTTGATGATGGACAAAATAGTTGTGAATCATGGTGTCGTAGTGCGAAGACACATGAAACGCTTCTGCTGCAAAATGTTGGCGCTGTTCAAGGGTGGTTTGTGCACCTTGATCATTTAGAAGTTGTAAAAATGTCGGATATTGTTTGACACTAGGGATAATAACGACGTCGTTAAAGTTTTTTGCAGCTGCACGTATCAAGGAAATACCACCGATATCAATTTTTTCGATAATTGAAGCGTGATCTGCACCTGAGGCAACAGTTTCTTCGAAAGGGTAGAGATCTACAATGACCAAGTCAATGCTTTGGAGTTGATGTGCTTCCATATGCGCTTGATCTGGTGCGAAGTCACGGCGATTGAGAATACCACCGAATATTGCTGGATGTAGTGTTTTTACACGACCACCTAAAATCTCAGGAAACTTTGTGACATCCTCGACAGGTGTGACAGGAACACCCAACTCTTGAATGAAAGCTAATGTGCCCCCGGTAGAAAGTATTTCTACTTTATTGGCATGTAAGGCCTCTACTATTGGCGCTAAACCATCTTTGTAGTATACGGAAATAAGGGCGCGTTGGATGTTTTTTTGAGCTGTCATATGTTTTGGAAAGTGCAAAGGTACAGTATAATTAAAAAGGCCCGCAAATTGCGAGCCTTTTTATATTCATGAATTTACGTTCCACATTTAACGGGCTAGCGCCGCTTCTATCCGGAACACATTTCACAACCTTCAGGATCATCTAAAGAGCAAGCAATTGCTGCTTGTTGGTCTTCGATGGATTGTGCTTTTGGTTGTTCAGTAACTGTTTTGTCGACGGTAAATTTGATGGCGTCTGTTGCAGCTTTTGTACGGAGGTAATACATGCCGGTTTTAAGGCCTTTTTCCCAACCGTAGAAATGCATAGAGGTAAGTTTACCAAAATTGGCATTCTCCATGAAAATATTCAAGGATTGGCTTTGGCAGATGTAAGCACCGCGATCAGCAGCTTGTTCGATGATGGCTTTTTGAGAAATCTCCCAGGCCGTTTTGTAAAGGTCTTTGAGGTGCTGAGGTATTTCTTGGATGTTTTGAATAGAGCCGTTAGCCGCCATAATTTTTTGGCGCATATCTTTATTCCATAAACCTTCTTTGACAAGATCTTTAAGCAAGTGCTTATTAACGATAATGAATTCGCCGGAAAGCACGCGTCGGGTATAGATATTTGACGTGTAAGGCTCAAAACATTCGTTGTTGCCCAGAATTTGTGCAGTAGATGCTGTTGGCATAGGCGCAAGTAAAAGTGAATTGCGCACACCGTGTTTTTTTACTTCTGCCTTGAGCACATCCCATTCCCAACGCTTGGTTGGGGTAACACCCCACATGTCAAATTGGAAAACACCTTTAGAAACAGGCGAACCTTTAATGGTTTCGTATGGACCATCTATTTTAGCGAGGTCTTTGGATGCCGTCATGGAAGCAAAGTAAATCGTTTCAAATACTTCGCGGTTGAGTGCGCGCGCTTCTTCTGATTCGAAAGGAAAGCCGAGCATAATGAATGCATCTGCAAGACCTTGTACACCTAGACCAATTGGACGGTGACGCATGTTTGAATTGCGCGCTTCTTCTACTGGATAGAAGTTGTTGTCGATGATGCGGTTTAGGTTAAGCGTAGCTTGATAGGTAACTTCAAAGAGTTTGTCATGATCGAAAGTGCCTTCTTCAGTAACGAATTTAGGAAGTGCCAATGAAGCCAAGTTACAAACAGCAACTTCGTCTGGAGCAGTGTATTCGATGATTTCGGTACAAAGGTTCGAGGACTTAATGGTACCGAGGTTTTGTTGATTGGATTTAGAGTTAGCGGCGTCTTTGTAGAGCATGTATGGCGTGCCAGTCTCAATTTGGGATTCTAAAATTTTGAACCAAAGGTCTTGTGCTTTAATGGTTTTGCGACCCTTACCTTCTGTTTCATATTTGGTGTAAAGTGCTTCAAATTCAGCGCTGTGTGTGTCTGAGAGCCCTGGGCATTCGTGCGGGCACATGAGGGTCCAGTCGGCATTTTCTTTGACGCGCTTCATGAAAAGATCTGGAATCCAGAGGGCATAGAAGAGGTCGCGGGCGCGTTGCTCTTCTTTACCGTGGTTCTTTTTGAGGTCAAGGAAATCAAAAACATCGGCATGCCAAGGTTCGATGTAGATGGCAAAAGAACCTTTGCGCTTGCCGCCACCTTGATCTACGTAGCGAGCGGTGTCGTTGAAAACACGAAGCATAGGCACAATACCGTTTGAAGTACCGTTGGTTCCTTTGATGTAAGACCCAGTTGCACGGATATCGTGAATAGATAAGCCAATTCCACCTGCAGACTGAGAGATTTGAGCGCAAGATTTAAGCGTATCGTAAATACCACCAATGCTGTCTTCTTTCATGGTGAGCAAGAAACAAGATGACATTTGCGGCTTTGGTGTTCCGGAATTGAAAAGCGTAGGAGTAGCGTGCGTAAACCACCCTTCTGACATCAGGTTATAAGTCTTGATGGCGGATTGGATGTCTTCTTTGTGGATACCAATTGCTACACGCATGAGCATTTGCTGTGGACGTTCTGCAATTTTGCCATTGAGGCGCATGAGGTAAGAACGCGTTAAGGTTTTGAAACCAAAGTAGTCGTAGCGGAAATCGCGGTCGTAGATAATACTGGAGTCAAGTACTTCTTTGTTGGCCATGATGATCTGGTAGACGTCGTCTGCAAGGAGCGCAGCAGACTCGTTGGTCTTGGGATCAACATAGTGGTACATGTCGTACATGACTTCTGAGAAAGTCTTTTTAGTCTCTTTGTGAAGATTGGATACCGCAATACGCGAAGCGAGCAGCGCGTAGTCTGGGTGATCAATAGTTTTGGCAGCAGCAACTTCTGCGGCTAGGTTGTCTAGTTCAGTAGTGCTTACACCATCGAATAACCCTTCGATGACCTTCATTGCCACGGCCTCAGGTGAAACAAGTGGATCTAGTCCGTAGCACATCTTGATGATGCGCGCAGTGATTTTATCGAATTTGACGGACTCTTTTCTCCCGTCTCTTTTAACAACGTACATATGCTCCTTATATTTATAGTTTAGGTTGGTTTAAAAATCTTCGTCAAGACTAAATGCTTGGTTTTCTTTACCGGCAAGTACACCGGCTTT
>CAZINO010000042.1:14456-18770 GCA_964540625.1 uncultured Lishizhenia sp.
ATTCACCGACACGTTTTTCAAAGAAGTTGGTCTTACCTTGGATAGAAATCATGTCCATGAAGTCGAAGGGATTGCTCGCGTTATATACACGCTCATTACCTAATTCGACGAGAAGGCGATCGGCAACAAATTCAATGTACTGACCCATGAGGTCGCTATTCATACCGATTAATTTAACTGGCAAAGCATCGGTAACGAATTCTTTCTCGATTTCGACTGCATGCGTGATAATTTCACGGACTTTCTCCTTAGGAAGTTTGTTGACCAAATGTTTGGTGTATAGTAAGCAAGCGAAATCACAGTGCAAACCTTCGTCGCGGGAGATGAGCTCGTTTGAAAACGAAAGGCCTGGCATAAGGCCGCGTTTTTTGAGCCAGAAAATAGAACAAAAAGACCCAGAGAAGAAAATACCTTCAACCGCAGCAAAAGCAACAAGGCGCTCTGCGTAAGAACCTTGGTCAATCCAGCGCAATGCCCAGTCCGCTTTTTTTCGAACGCAGTCTACGGTGTCGATGGCGTTAAAAAGATAATTTTTTTCTTGGGTATCTTTAATGTAAGTGTCGATCAAAAGCGAATAGGTTTCAGAATGGATATTTTCCATTGCCACTTGAAAGCCATAGAAAAACTTAGCTTCTGTGTACTGCACCTCATTGAGGAAATGCTCTGCGAGGTTCTCATTTACGATTCCGTCTGAAGCCGCAAAGAAGGCAAGAACGTGTTTAATGAAGTGGCGTTCGTCATCATTGAGTTTATTCTCCCAGTCAATTAAATCAGGAGAAAGGTCGATTTCTTCGGCAGTCCAAAAACTTGCTTCGGCCTTTTTGTAGAAACTCCATATGTCGTCGTGCTGTATTGGAAACAAGACAAAACGACTTTTATTTTCTTCAAGAATGGGTTCGTGTAGTGTTTGTGCCATAGTAATTGGGTTGCAGATTTATTTAGAAATCAAGGTTACAAAAATTGTTAAAATTCAGGTTTAAATCAATTAAAGAAATTAACATTTATCTACGGTTTTCAACACAAAAAATCGCAATCCTTTCACGGACAAACGCTTCAGCGCATTTCAACACAGCTTAGAAAGATATTCACATGTTTTAGCGCGCAGTTTTGATAATTTTTCCGAAGAAAATTGTAATGTCGAACCGATATTTTTTGTAAGAAAGAAGACCTCAATAAAGTTAACACAACAACGTTACTATTGTTGTGAGAAATGACTGCAGTTTTGAACAGCTGCTTGTTTAAATCAAGAAGGATGGCTACATATATTCAAAAATTGGGTTTTGTACTCAAAAACTACACAGATGGGCTGGGCCATTTGGTCTTTACAAATGTCTGTTTACACTGTAATAAGGAACTTGTTTCACAAGAGCGTTATTTGTGCTGGTTGTGTTGGGAAGGGCTCGAACGCACCTATTTTGAATTACAGCATACGCCAACTAAACTCGATCAATTGTTTTGGACGCCGATTCAAATTAAATATACTTGCGCACTTTATTATTACCAAAAAGGGGCAGTGAGCCAATCGCTAATTAGGGCACTTAAATATGATTTCAAAGCGCCGTTGGGGATTTTTTTGGGCGCGCACATGGCAAGCAAATTGAGACAACATCCCATTCGAAATGTGGATGCGATTTTGCCCGTACCAATACATCCTAGAAAAAAATTTGCCAGGGGTTATAATCAAAGCGAACTCTTGGCGCGTGGACTTGCCAAAGAATGGGGTTTACCTGTTTTGATCAAGTTGGTTCAAAAGAAAAAACACACCGTCTCCCAAACCAAAAATGACCGTTTTGGTCGTTGGGATAACGTACAAAATATGTTTAAAACTCAAGCAGCGCTCGCGCAATTTAAACACATCTTGATTGTGGACGATGTCATTACAACTGGAGCTACTTTAGCCGCTTTATCTGTGGCAATTAAAACGGCCGCGCCTGATGTTCAGATTAGTTTGCTTAGTTTCGCTTTTACAAAATAATGCATGGCACAAAAAGCACTAATTATTGGCGCCGGTTTGGCAGGCACTTGTATGGCTCATCAGTTACTCTCTAATGGGCTAGAAGTTGTTTTGATGGATACCGGCACGAATCATTCGAGCGCAATCGCAGCCGGAATGGTGAATCCAATGGTGTTTCGGCGTATGAATAAATCTTGGAGACTCGATGAATTTTTACCTGAAGCCAAAGCGTTTTATTTACAAATAGAGCAACGTTTGGCCAGTTCGTTCTTTCATCCGATTGTGATTCGGCGATTTTTCTCTTCAGAACAAGAACGCATCTTGTGGGAGGAGAAGTCGCAAGACCAAGAATTCTTCAATTATTTGGAAAAAATAACAAGCCAGGATTTGCAAAATACCGATGCAACCAACACTTATGGTAGTGGTCGTGTGAAAAATGCATTTTGGATCAATGCGCCAATGTGGGTGGCGCAAAATAGCGCCTATTTTAAAGCAAAACAACAACTCATTACAAGTGAATTCGACCCACAAAAATGGCAGCCTCAAACCAGAATTTACGATGGTCAAAGGTATGATTATGTCGTGTTTTGCTTGGGATATCGACAAAAAGCAGAAGCTACATTTTCATATTTGCCGCTGCAGCAGACAAAAGGGCAAACGCTACTTATTGAAAGTCGGCAATTAAACGCCACCGAATCGCTGAATAGAAAGTGTTTCGTCTTGCCTCTAGGAGAAGACCGATTCAAGGTTGGCGCCACTTACGAGTGGAATAATTCGACCTTAAATTGCACCCCAGAAGCCAGAATTCAACTCGAACAAAACCTGGCAGCATTGGGTTCATATAATTACCAAATACAAGGACAAAGTGCGGGTGTCAGACCAACAGTACTAGACCGCAGACCGCTCTTAGGGGAGCACCCACAATGGCGAGGTGTTTATATTTTGAACGGACTCGGCACAAAAGGCTACATGATGGCACCTACTTTGGCTCGTGAATTGACCGAACACATTTTAGACAACAAGCCATTACACCCCGAGACAGCGATAAGTAGATTTACTGATTAGGCCTCTATTTTCCGGCTTGTTATGTGCCATAGATTCCGTATTTTTGCACCCTATGAAGCACATTCGCAATTTCTGTATTATTGCTCACATTGACCACGGCAAAAGCACACTTGCTGACCGTTTGTTACAAACTACCGGCACAATCTCTGACCGCGAGATGCAAGCCCAAGCCCTCGACGACATGGACCTCGAACGCGAACGAGGTATCACCATCAAGTCGCATGCCATTCAAATGAGCTATAAGCACGAAGGCCAAGACTATATTCTCAATTTAATTGATACCCCAGGACACGTCGATTTTTCTTACGAAGTTTCCCGATCTATTGCTGCTTGTGAAGGCGCATTGCTTATTGTTGATGCTTCCCAAGGTATTGAGGCGCAAACCATCTCAAATCTTTATTTGGCGCTCGAGCACGACCTCGAAATTATTCCAATTCTCAACAAAATGGATCTTCCAGGTGCCATGCCTGAGGAGGTTGCCGACCAAATCATTGACCTGATTGGCTGTGACCCAGAAGACATCATTCCTGCATCGGGCAAAACGGGTCTAGGCGTCGATAAAATTTTAGAGGCAGTAGTTAAACGCATACCTGCACCAAAAGGAGATGAATCTGCGCCACTACAAGCCATGATCTTCGACTCTGTGTTTAATCCATTCCGTGGAATAATTGCCTATTACCGCGTCAAAAATGGGGTTCTTAAGAAAGGTCAAAAAGTACGCTTTTTCAATACTGGCCGCGACTACAACGCAGACGAAATCGGCATTCTCAAAATGGACCTTTCTCCCAAAAACGAGGTGCGGGCCGGAGATGTAGGCTATATTATCTCAGGTATCAAGGCCGCAAATGAAGTCAAAGTTGGAGATACCATTACAGGTTCTGACAATCCCTGCGACTCCGCTATAAAAGGATTCGAAGATGTTAAACCTATGGTATTTGCTGGAATATATCCGGTAGACACCGAAGACTACGAAGAGTTGCGTTATTCGATGGAAAAACTGCAGCTCAATGATTCCTCTTTGGTGTTTGAACCAGAATCCTCTGCGGCACTTGGTTTTGGTTTCCGTTGTGGTTTTCTTGGCATGCTGCACATGGAAATCATTCAAGAACGTTTGGAGCGCGAGTTCAACATGACCGTGATTACCACTGTGCCCAACGTTTCTTACCGTGCCTACATGAAGAAAAATCCAGATGAGGTCATGATCGTTAATAACCCATCAGAACTGCCAGACCCTTCTGGTATGGACCGCATCGAAGAGCCTTACATCAAAGCACAAGTCATTACCAAAACCGAAT
>CAZINO010000043.1:0-2233 GCA_964540625.1 uncultured Lishizhenia sp.
CCTTCTGCACTTGTCTGAATTGTTCTGTACTTCGCCACGTGATAAAATTACGGTCATTATGATTAATTTCGTATCATGACCAAGAAAATCAGATATCTCCTTGTTTTTTTCATTTTACTCGTTTCTTGTGGCGAGGACCCTATTGAACCCACGCCAACAGGGCCGCAGCAATACAGCACGCCGCTTAGCAATGTTCCTGATATTGATAAAGCAACAATTTATGAAGTGAATTTAAGGGCGCAGTCCAGCGAAGGAACCATACAAGGCGTCATTTCTAAATTGGAACACATCAAGAGCCTCGGCACAAATATCATTTGGCTGATGCCTATTTATGAGCAAGGAACAGTCAACAGCGTGAACTCGCCTTACAGCGTCAAGAATTACGAAAAAATAAGCCCAGAATACGGGACGCTTGCCGACTTGCGCACACTCACTGACCAAGCACACGCCATGGGAATGGCGGTTATATTAGATTGGGTGGCCAATCATACCGCGTGGGATCACCCTTGGATTAGTGCACACCCAGAATGGTATACGCAAAATGCAAGCGGACAAATCATCATACCACCTGGCACCAATTGGAATGATGTCGCCGACCTCAATTTTGACCAAAATGCCATGCGAAAGGCCCAAATCGATGCCATGAAATACTGGGTTTTAGAAGCAAACGTAGACGGATTTCGCTGCGACTACGCAGACGGCGTGCCCTTCGATTTTTGGAGTGAGGCCATTGCGGCGCTCAAATCTTTGCCAAAGAGAGATGTGCTGATGCTTGCAGAGGGGACCCGCTCAGATCATTATCAAGCAGGCTTCGATTTAACCTACGGCTGGAATTATTACACCGCACTCAAAAACGTTTGGAATGGCGCGGCAACCTCCACGCTCACAACCACCAATCAACTCGAATATGGTAACATTCCTACTGGCAAAGGAAAAGTACGTTTTACAACCAACCACGACGAATCTGCCTGGGATGCTTCTCCTATGTCACTTTTCAATGGCAAGAATGGCGCAATTGCAGCAAGCGTAGTTAGTATTTTTTCTGGGGGGGTGCCACTACTCTACACCGGACAAGAAGTTGGAAAAACAGGAACCACCCCGTTCTTTAGTAATACTACAATTAATTGGACCGCCAATGCCGATATGCTTGCAGCGTATCAAAAATTATATGCCATTTACAACAATAATAGTGCTGCCCGCAGTTCAACTATATCGGCCTATCAGCTTTCAAATGACCTGGTTTGCTGGAAAAAAACGAACGGATCGTCGTCAATGCTTATTTTAGTTAATGTGCGCAATTCAACGATAAATGCAACGCTACCACCCGCACTAACCGGTAATTTCACTAACCTTAGTTCAGGAATGAGTGAAACCCTAAGCAGCGCGCTAACTTTAACGCCTTATGCCTATCGCATCTATCAAATGAACTAAACTTTTTTTCAATGAAAACCTTATTCTTATTTCTGCTTTTTCCGCTTTTAACTTTTGGACAAGTCGCCAAAAAACAGGTCGTTTACGACGTAGTACACCTCAAATCTGGCAAGGTGCTTTTCGGTGAAATCATTGAATTCAATCAAAAAGACGGAGACCTTACTTTTAAGGACCAATACAACCGCATGTACTCACTTTCGCGTGAAATGTACGACTATTTCGAAGAGGACAAAATTTACCAACAACGGGTAAAAAATGTGGATTCACTCGTGAGGCCACGTAAAATTGACGAATTCGATTTCCATGTGGGGCTCAATACCCTTATGGCAGGTTATGACCAAGGCTTTGTTGCCGATGATTATTACCTGCAGAGCTATAGCAATGGCATGTATTATTATATCCCGATATGCCTTAGTCTTGGAGCTGGCAAGTACTTTCATCGCCAACATTATTTGGGCGCAAGTCTTGACTTAAAAGCAATTGGTGACCCCAGCATGTTTTCGCAATACAATGCCAACTATCGCTTTCAGTACGATGCCATGAAGAACAATGTGGCACGCTATATTCCGCTTACCATCGGATTCCAACGACAAACCGATCTCGAATATTTCGATGTTTCGGACATGACCATGCCACCAGCACCGACAACAGTTACAAAACAATTCGAAACGACAGTTTCTAGCCTAAATTTAGGGATTGGCCATGGTTTTTCTTTCATTGGTAAAGACCTTCATTATTTCAATCTCGAAATTTTGATATACAAAGGCCTTTGGGCGAAGCACTCCATGATCAGCAATGAATT
>CAZINO010000043.1:2333-6800 GCA_964540625.1 uncultured Lishizhenia sp.
TGGGGCATCGTACTAGGGCCTTTACTGGGTGCCTATCTTGGTGAATTAATAGCCGGTTCAAATAATCAAAATGCTTGGCAGTCAGCAAAAGGTGCTTTTCTTGGCTTTCTTTTGGGAACCGGTTTAAAAATTATTTTAGTTGGTTCCATGCTTTGGGTTGCCTTACAGCACATTTAGAACGATTAATTGTTAAAAACATGAGCAACCTCATTTTATAGCACACGTTATATTACCGAACTTTGTATTTATGATGAGAAAAGTATTATTCTTCTTGTTTACTTTTTTCGCAATTACTTCTGGTACTTGGGGGCAGCTCAATGCCAATTTCTCAACCAATCCACTCTACAACACAAGTAACCAACTCACCGTTTGTGCGGGTTCTAGTGTTTTATTTACTTTTATTTCAACCGGCAGTAATATTTCATCTACGACCAATGTTAACTGGACCTTTATCACAAACAGTGGTACTCCATTAAGTTCGACATCATCCACACTCCGAACACCATTCCCTATTACTTTCCCCAACGGAACCTACACAATTACACTTACTTTGAGTGAGCCAAGCGGGGCTTCTAGTTCAAAAACCATTGATGTTACTGCCACCTCTATTCCACCGAGCACCCCCGCCTTAAGCCTTTCTACTTTTTCGGCGGCAGCTGGTTGGAGCTCCACGACCATTGCTGGTGTTCCAGCTTTTAGTATTTGCCCGGTCAATCTGAGTCTCAATCAAGACGTAACTTTCGATATTACACCAGCGTTGAATTGTACTCAAGTAACATCTATTACACATACCGAAGTACCAACTTCTAGTCCTATAGATTGCAGTACCGGTATTATTGATATCACATACAATCCAAATTCGGCCCGCTTCTATTATTCTGTTTTTGCAGTCAATTTCGGTGGATGTATATTTTCGAGCGTTTATTATGTCCAAATTGGTACGCCATCCTTATCGATCACTTCAGCTTCATCAACAGCTTGTGATCCAGGCACCTACTCACTGGCATTTCTGGAGCAAACGCCAGGAGTTACCTACCAAATTGATTGGGATTTTAACGGCACAACTTTTAGTTCTCAAGACGTTTACACCTACCCAAACCTACCGATCAACCCACAAAAAGTATCGCACACCTACCCCTTCACGCCATGTGTTGGCAATATTGTGCAACCCAATGAAATTCGGGTTCGTGCAACAAATTCATGCCCAGGTTATAATGAAACAAATCCTTCTGATGTATACGTAAGTGAAGCCCCTGATGCCAATTTTACGCGCAATCCTGACTCTGATATCATTTGTGTGGGCACACAGGTAACATACACGGATAATTCTGACCCGGGCACCTATGTGAATACAGCTGGCAACTGTACAACAACCTATCACCGCTGGTGGACACACAGTCCTGCAGCATTCGGACCTACTACCACTAATACAGCAAATGTGAGCAACTTAGGTTCTGCCTCCACCTCAAATCCAGGGCCCGCTAGCTTTACGGTTACTTATAACCAACCCGGAACGTACACCATCAGACTCATTGTCAAAAATAACTCCTGCGGCAATGACACCATGATCAAAACAGTTTGTGTGGTTCCAGCAGTACAAGCAAATTTTGCGGCAAGCTTTACCACAGGTTGTGCACCATTAGCAGTTAGTACTACAAATAACTCGAGTTTAGCAGGTTGTGCCGGTACAACAATTCTTCAAAACTGGAGTGTAACCAACGCTCCGGGTACATGTGGTACGCCTGCTTGGAACTACGCAAACGGCACAAATTCCAGTTCCAATGCACCACAATTTAATTTTACAGGTCCTGGCGTTTATACAATTCGCTTGATTTCTTCTCTTAATCCAAGTGTACCCGGGCCGCAATGTGTCAATGATACCATCACCCAAACAATTACCGTCAAAGGGCCGCCAATCGTCACATTAACACCACCTAGCCCCATATGCCAAGGTCAGTCATTTATCCCGCAAGCAACAGTAAACGATTGCTACGCTTCTTCTTCAAGCTATTTGTGGAATTTTAGTAATGGTTCACCAAGTTCTTCAACCATCTTGAATCCTGGATCAATTACCTACGCCACGTTTGGTAATTTTACCTTTTCCCTTGCCGCCACAAATGAATGTGGCACCGATACCGAGACCGCAACAATTACAGTTAATCAGCAAGCAATTGTTGAGGCAGGAACATACAGCCCAACTTGCTCAGGTCAAGCCATTCAATTAAGTGGGAGCGTAACCGGTGGGGCAACAGGCGGGATATGGTCTTCGAGCGGCGGTGGGATTTTTTCACCAAGCGCAAATAACCTCAATGCAACATTTACCCCGCCATCAGGGCAATCGGGCAATATCACTTTAACACTGACCGCCTTAGGTGTAAGTGCGCCTTGCCCGGCCATTGATGACCAGACGATTATAAGTTTAAACTCCACTCCTTTCGTTAATGCAGGAGCTGATACCGCTATTTGCGCAGGAAGTAATTATACATTAAATGCGACCATAGGAGGGGCTGCAACCAGTGGCACTTGGAGCACATTAGGTTCTGGTACATTTGCTAATTCAAGTTCTTTAACCACCACCTACACCCCAAGTACAGCAGATATAACCAACGGTCTAGTTGGGTTGGTGCTGACCACCAATGACCCTGCCGGGCCCTGCGATGCTGCAAAGGATACTATTTACCTAACGATAAAACCCGTACCAGTTCTCACCATTGGTTCAATTTCTTCTGTATGCTCAGATGCTGCATTCAGCTTGCCACTTTCGACGAATATAAGCTCTCCTCCTGCCAGTTATACCTGGAGTTTAATTGCGCCCAATCCTTTGCCTACTGGTTTGACTACCACACTCAGCGGAAGTATTGCCGCGCCCTCAACCGCTCTGAATGGTACGGCAAGTAATTTGACATCAAGCCCTGTAACACTTCAATATAGCATAACGCCAACCGTCAATGGCTGCAGTGGCGCGTCGGTCAATGCCAGTGTGGTTGTCAATCCACTTCCACAACCCGTCATTACGCCACCGGGGCCAACTACAGTTTGTGTTGGAAATACGCTCACCCTCACCACCTCGGTGTTCAGTTCTTACCTCTGGAGCAACGGGTCCACCAATCAAAGTATCGATGTAAATGCTGCTGGAAGCTATACTGTTACAGTTACCAATACGTATGGTTGCCAAGGTACATCACCTGCTTCTGTAGTTAATTTCAGTGTTCCGCTGAGTCCAATTTTTACACAAATACAGCCCATTTGTACCAATGGTACATTTACTTTACCTACCACATCAACGAATGGAATAGCGGGTACGTGGTCGCCAAGTATAAATAACCAAGCAACTACCAACTATACATTTACACCCCTCTCCGGACAATGCGCCAATACCGCCACCATGACGGTTGTTGTCAATCCACTCCCCACTCCTACAATAAGTGCCAATGGGCCCTTGACATTTTGTGCCAATGCTTCTGTAATTCTAACGGCAACTGGCGGTGGAACCTACGTATGGAATCTAAATGGTTCAGTACTTGCTAACGCCACAACGAATACGCTAAATGTCAATCAAGCAGGAAATTATACGGTAACAGTTACCGACGCGAATGGCTGTATTGCAAATAGCGCTGTTCAGACCGTAACTATCATTCCAAATCCGCAACCCATAATAACGTCCAGTGGTTCCGTGAATATCTGTCAGGGGCAATCAATTACCTTAAGCACCTCACAATTCGATAGTTACTTATGGAGTACGGGGCAAACGACGCAATCTATTACAGTGAGTACCGCAGGAACTTATTCAGTAATTGTAACAGCTGCTGGTTGTACTGGAACATCAAATACAATTGTAACAACAGTCACCACCCTGCCCACTGCCGTGATCTCTGGAACTACTACCGTCTGTGAGAACAGTGCGCAACCCAACATTACCTTTACGGGCAGCAACTCTACTGCGCCTTATACCTTTACCTATACCATCAATGGTGGGCCTAGCCAAACCGTGACCACCGCAGGTACCAACACTGCGGTCAGTGTGCCGGTGCCGACCAATGCCATCGGCACTTTTACCTATAGCGTCTCTAGCGTGGGTGTAGGTGCTTGTGTCAGTAGTGTCAGTGGGCAAACCGCTACCATTACCGTCAGTGGGAACACCACGCCCACCTTTACAGCGGTTGGACCTTATTGCAACGGACAGAGTATCGCTGCGCTGCCAACAACTTCCAATAACAGCATCGTCGGGACTTGGGCCCCAGCTATCAATAACGTCGCTACTACCGCGCCCGTTACCACCAACTACACCTTTACGCCAACACCTGGGCCAGGAATCTGTGCCACTACAGCCACAATGGCTATCGTGGTGAACCCAAACACCACCCCGCTATTTACACAACTCGGGCCTTACTGCCAAGGTGCTACTCCTGATCTGTTGCCAACAACTTCCAACAATGGCATCGCCGGAACTTGGTCGCCGGCAAGTAT
>CAZINO010000043.1:6900-15934 GCA_964540625.1 uncultured Lishizhenia sp.
TGTTGCCAACAACTTCCAACAATGGCATCGCCGGAACTTGGTCGCCGGCAAGTATCGTGACCACCGCAGCCGGAAGTGCTGTTTATACCTTTACGCCTACCTCTAGCGCGCCAGCTACTTGTGCCGTGCCGACCACCATGACTATCGTGGTCACCACCCTGCCCACTGCCGTGATCTCTGGAACTACTACCGTCTGTGAGAACAGTGCGCAACCCAACATTACCTTTACGGGCAGCAACTCTACTGCGCCTTATACCTTTACCTATACCATCAATGGTGGGCCTAGCCAAACCGTGACCACCGCAGGTACCAACACTGCGGTCAGTGTGCCGGTGCCGACCAATGCCATCGGCACTTTTACCTATAGCGTCTCTAGCGTGGGTGTAGGTGCTTGTGTCAGTAGTGTCAGTGGGCAAACCGCTACCATTACCGTCAGTGGGAACACCACGCCCACCTTTACAGCGGTTGGACCTTATTGCAACGGACAGAGTATCGCTGCGCTGCCAACAACTTCCAATAACAGCATCGTCGGGACTTGGGCCCCAGCTATCAATAACGTCGCTACTACCGCGCCCGTTACCACCAACTACACCTTTACGCCAACACCTGGGCCAGGAATCTGTGCCACTACAGCCACAATGGCTATCGTGGTGAACCCAAACACCACCCCGCTATTTACACAACTCGGGCCTTACTGCCAAGGTGCTACTCCTGATCTGTTGCCAACAACTTCCAACAATGGCATCGCCGGAACTTGGTCGCCGGCAAGTATTTCCACCGTAGGCCTTGTCGGTGCTATTTCAACCTCGACTTACACATTTACGCCATCTTTAAGTGCAGCAAATGCACCAGAATGCGGCCTACCTACCACAATGGATATCGTTGTGACACCATTGCCTTCTGCAACAATCTCTGGTACAACCACTATCTGCCAAGGAGGTACCACGCCATCAATTACCTTTACTGGTGCAAATTCTACACCGCCTTATACATTTAGTTATACCATCAATGGAGGTGCACCACAAACTATTACAACAGCTATCAATAGCTCCATTGCAACACTAACAGTTCCAACGGCAACTTCCGGTTCCTTTACATACAATTTACTGAGTGTGGGTGTTGGGACATGCACGAATGCTGTTTCTAATCAAGTTGCCACCGTTGATGTTGTTCAAACCCCAACAGTCAGCCTGAGTGCCTCCACTGTACTGATTTGCCCTGGTGACCCAGTTGTACTCACAGCAGTTGGAACACCGAGTAACTTCAATGGCATCTCGGGTTCTTACACGTGGAATAATACAACAGCAACTTCTGCCATTCAAACAGTGAATCCAACACAAACTGGCCCTAACACTTATACGGTTTCCTATACCTTGAATAACTGTGTGAGTTCACCTGCAGCCATAACGATTGTTGTTCAAACTGCTCCGCAATTAGCCATTCAAAGTAACCCGAGTGGTACTATCTGTGAAGGTGGTTGTGTGACACTTTCTGCAGTTCCGTCCGCTTCTACAATAGTCCCGAACGTTTATGTTTGGTCTACTGGAGAAACGACACAATCAATTACCGTATGCCCAACAGATACAACTACATATACTGTAATTGGACTTTCGGGTACCTGCCAAAGCCAAACAGCTCAAACTACCGTCAATGTAACCTCTGATCCTGGTTTTAGTACGGCGCTTATTTCAGATACCTCAATTTGTGTAGGGGGTAACTATACATTCAATGTAAGTGTAGTTGGAGGCATCGGAACCCCAACCTACACTTGGTATTTGAATAATGTTCAGAACAATTATTCGGGGGTAGCCCTTCCTAATTCGAATAATTCAAGTTATTCCTCTCCGACATTTTTACAAGCAACCACCCAGTATTATTATGTGACTGTTGACTACCCTGGCGTAGGCTGTGACCAAGCACTGTCGCCAGTTGCTACTTTGAATGTGGTTGCCGATCCAATTGTTTCTTTGGATCCTTTATACAACCAAACCTTGTGCGAAGGAGGAACAGCCAACTGTATCATTCCAACCGTCGTTGGAGGCGTTGGGAACAACACCTATTTATGGCTGCCAACGATGGCTGCCGATAGCATTTTATGTCCGCCTAGCTCGCAACTCGGCACCTCAAATTATAACGTCATTGTTCAACAATCTGGTATTGGCTGTGGATCAATACCATCCAATACAGTTTCAATTACCGTCATTGCTGACCCAACCATTCAAATAATTGGAACCAGTAATGTGTGTGATGGAGCAGAGGTGCCGCTGCTTACGACCGTACAAGGCGGTTTGGGAAGCATTGCCAGTTATCAGTGGTCCAGCTCATACCCATTAGGTAATCCATATCAGACATTAAATGGTGCCAATGCATTCAACTATACAACAATTTCACTACAAGACAATATCGGTATTGCCGTCGAAATGAATCAGACAGTTGAAGGTTGTAATGCCGTTGATACCTTTTTAATCAGTGTATTTGATGACCCACAGGTATCCATTTTGGGTGATAGCATGACATGTTTTGGATTAACGAACAGCTTGCAAGCAATTGTCACTGGAGGCGTACCTAATTCGACAAATAATTTTACTTGGTTTAGTCCAGGAAATGAACTCAATCCAGCACCTTTTACGGTTCAAGCGTCATCGGTATCCAATCAATATACCGGAACCATTTTAAGCGACACAACTTATTTTGTTGTCCTGGACAATTCTGGTTTTGGCTGTGACAACGACACAAGCGCTCTTTTCAATATAGAGGTTGTCCAGTGGGCAATAGCCAATTTTGACATCGACCCTGAAATACCTTCACAATCTATTTTAACTCCAACTTTTAGCTTCATAAATACCTCACAAAATGCCAATAGTTACCTCTGGGATTTAGGAGAGTGTGACCCGCAACTCCCGATGAGCGAATTGTATTCAACACCAACCTTGAGTTATGACCCTTATGATGTAGATCAAATAAATTATACCTATGGTTGTTCGCCGGGTTATTATTCAGTAACGCTTTATGCATACAATCAGGGAATGTGTCCGGATACGGTAACCCAAATTATTCGCATTCGCGACGAAGTTATTGTTTATGTACCGAATGCATTCACGCCTGGTGACCTCGACAACACGAACCCCACTTTTTATCCGGTCATCACCGGAAAAATTAAACCAGGAACTTATCGTTTCAGTATTTTCGACCGTTGGGGTGAACTTATTTTTGAAACCAACGACCCAACAGCTGCTTGGGATGGAAAATACATTACCAATGAGCTCGTACAAGATGGTGTCTATATCTGGAAACTCACCTTTATTTCAGAAGAATCCGGAGACAAAATTGACCGTGTAGGACACGTCACCAAACTCAAATCAGACAAAGACAATTAAGATGAAGTACTTTTTGATTTACTTCTTTTTGATTGTTGCGCTTTCCGAGCAATCCTACTGTGCGCAAAGCATCTTTGATCTTGCGCGAACAGGAAGTGTCAAAGAAATGCAAAAGTACCTCAAAAAGCACCCTGAACATATCAACTTAATTTCAGAACATGGTGCAAGTCCATTTTTATTGGCTGCTTATCGCGGGAATAATGAAGTTGCGCAATTGCTGCTCGAAAACGGTGCTGACTTCAACTATTGCTATGCAGAAGGGTCCGTCATTTATGCGCTCATCTACAAAAACAACTTGGTTTTACTCGAAGAAATACTTAAAAGGGGCGCCAATCCAAATACACCCTGTCAGTATGAACAATTGGGCTATCCATTGCATTTTGCCTTATCTTTACAACGAACAGATGCTGTTCTTCTGCTCAAGAAATACATGATAAATTTAGATATTGTTGATCCGCAAGGCAGAACAATTACACAACTATTGCAACTCTATAACGACCCCAAATTGAATGAAATCCTTCAGAATGAAAAATAATATTCTACTTACCGTTTTACTTTTTTTCTGGGCCTATACATTAAAGGCACAAACCTACACCACAGGTGTGGTTAACTTAAGTTCTACTGCTGGATTAGCAATGACCGCCAAAATTGACGTGGGCACACAAGTTACACTTACGCTAACAGGCCCTTCCGGGCGCTGGTTTGCACTCGGTTTTAACGCAACTTCAATGACAAACGGTACAGACGTAGTTGGCGTGCACAGCGCCGGAACGCTGAGTGCATTTGACTGCAAACTTACTGGCTTTGCAGCTCCAGTTACCGACGCGCAACAAAACTGGACCATTACCTCAGATGTCGTTAATGCTGGCTCAAGAACCATCATTGCGACCCGAGCCCTCAATACGGGTGACGCCAATGATTACGTTTTTCCCAGCACACCAACCTCAATTAGTTTGATTTGGGCGCGTTCGGGATCTGCCACTTTTAGTTACAGCAACCATGGTGGTACCAACCGTGGAATTGTATCTGCTAGTTATACATTTGTTCCGCCCCCAGCGCCACCTGCTGCACCTACAGGTGCTGCGAGCCAAACACTCTGTGCAGGTGCAACACTTGCTCAACTCATTGCAACCGGGACTGCCATTCAGTGGTATGCTGCACCAACCGGAGGCGCGCCACTTGCTTCAAATACAGTTCTTGTCAACGGAACAACTTACTATGCAACGCAAACGGTGAACGGCTTGGAATCAACGAACCGTTTGGCTGTAACAGTCACATTGGTTTCGGTACCAGCTACACCGACTGCAATTAATGGCGCCATTGATTTTTGTTATTCAGGGGGCTTGCAACCATATGGAATCAACAGCGTCGCTGGCGCTACCTCCTATGTTTGGACTACTCCCGCCGGAACAACAGGCTCAAGTACGGGTACCAATATCAACCTTATTTTTAGTCAAAGTTTTGTTTCTGGTACGTTAGCAGTTGCAGCCCAAAATAATTGTGGTCAAAGCAGCACAACGAGTATCGTTGTATATCAACATTTACCTTCGAATACCACCTTAAATGTAAATTCATGCAATGCCTTCAACTTTAATGGGCAAACCTACAACCAAAGCGGCACCTATTCTTACCAAGGAACGAACATCTATGGTTGTGACTCAAATGTTGTTCTCAATCTCACTATTTCGCCATCACTAGAAACGACACTAAACGTAGATGCTTGTGGTTCCTACCCATGGAATGGCCAATCGCTTCTCAATAGCGGCGTTTATGTAGACTCTCTTCAAACTGTATCAGGCTGTGATTCAATTGTGACGCTCAATCTAGCCGTTCATCCAATCTATGCAATTGTGATAGATAGTACTGTATTAGATGAATTCATTTGGAACGGTATAGACTATGCCAATTCTGGAACCTATACGCAGAACTTTACATCAGTAAATGGTTGTGATAGCACCGTTACGATTAACTTGACCATTGAAGACAGCGGTCTCCAACAAATAAATCAAGCGCTCATTATTTCACCAAATCCGGTAAAGATTGGCGGTATCATTTATATCAGTGGCATCCAACAAGCAAGCTCGTTTCAACTTATTTCTTTAGACGGTAAAGCCGTTCAAAAAGGAAATACTGAAGGGGAGATTCAACTTACCAACCGGCTATTAAAGGGGAATTATCTATTAAAAATCAACGATCGGACCTATCCGATTACACTCATTGAGTAAGTTAGGTCTTGCTATAGCTTTTGTGCATGTACCAAACGTGGGGAAAGCTTAGTGCCGATAAAAAAATAAAAAACTGCCCCCAGTTAGGTGCTTGAATCAAGCTTATGAAGACAGCAAATAATACAATGGCCCCAACTGTAAATGGTAAAGCATGTTTCCACATTTGAAAATCTGACAACGCTAATTTATTTTTCAAGTGTTTCCATCCGTGTAGGCTGTGTTGAAAAATAAAATAACAACCAAAGGCCGGAATCAACGGCAAGAAAAATCCGATGCATACCAGCAATACAGTTTGGATTAAATTGAAAAAGAATTGATTTTTTCGGAGTATGATCAAAAATAAAAGCGCTGAACCAGAACCTATTTTCCCAATTAATTGAACGTCAATATTGTAATCTATGACGGGGTCAATTTCCATTTGCTTGAGCATAAAAATCGTTTCTTTATGATGCCCAAGAAGGATGAGCGCCAAAATGAGCCCGCCCCATAAAAAACTGAAGAATCCGGCTTTATGTTGCCAATGCTCAAAATCAGCCTGGCCAAAATGCCATGCCGTATATGTAAGAAATAATATCAGTGCAAATTGAGGCAACACAAACCATAGCAAAAGGAGTAAACCGCCCAGTGATAAATAATGGCCAATAAATAACCAGAAACGCGAAGACAAGAAAGGAAATTTGGGTAAGTGGTCTAAGGCACCGTGTGGAAGCCCAACAGTTATAAGACCAAATAACAGAAGACCATGACCAACTGTTTGTAACCGGAAGTATTCAAAAAAAAGAAAACTTATGCTGAATAAAAGAGCAACGTTGATACGTCTAATGCTACTCATAAGTTGATGAAAAAAATCTTTAAAAGCTGCAACTAAAAAAGGCTGTATAGGCAGCGTGGACATGAGGCGCAATTCTTGGCTAAGCGTGGTGCGTTCATCTAAAAAATCAAGCACAACATTCGCTTTATTGCGCTTGAAAAGTTGCGTGAAAATGCGCTTCCCTAAGTGCGGTTTTTGACCGAGAATTTGGAGCAACAATCGATCATAAAACGCAAAACGCGCTGCACTAGTCCGACGCGCTATCATTGTTGACTTTTTTTGAATAGAACCTACGATTTGTTGGGCATCTGCTAAGCTCCTTACAAACGAATAACCTGTGCTTGGTTTGAGCTGGCCACTTCCTGCGCCCGTTCGGATCCAGTTGGGTGGTAATTTTTCTTTTTGAAGCGCCGCACTGCACATAGGTATGCATCCCTGCTCTTTCTCCAAAATTTGAAATGCTGTTTGCCGCTCAGCTAAAAAACTAGTTATCATTTCAGTTGCTTCGTTTTCAGAAATACGCGCTTTCCCAAAGCGTGTTGGTTCAATCAAAGCGCTATTTGCGGCAAAAGGCAAGACATATAAAAACTGCGTTTCTCTTTGCTGAATAGAGAAATCCATCATGGTAAATTCCCCCGGATCAAAAATGGGCTTTTCAGTTTGTACTATCCAACCATAGAAACTCTGATCGAGCTGAATATGCTGGGCGCTTGGTTGTTCAAAAATAGGTGGGCGACTGTCAAAAACCCATGTAGCTAATTGTGACGGGTATTCTTCGAGCGCTTGTGCTTTCCATTGAACATCGTAGTGTTGCAGAAGTTCCTTGACATGGGCATACAAGGCATCTGCCCGTAAGTAAAAATAGGCTTTGCCTTTTAACGCTTGCGCCGGCAAGTCATTGACCTTTACAGCAAACCAACGATGAGAAACGAGCTTATCCAATTGCAAGGCCTGAAGTTGTTCGGGCTCGAGCCAAAAACAAAACGTGCGGTCGTTGGCTATTTTTTGTGCAGGTTCATAAATGACAATACGTTTTTGGGCAAGCATATCAAGCCGGTGCAGCTCCATTAAAATCAATGAATTAGCACAACCCATGCCCACAAAGGCATAGTCAAAAGACAATAGCGGTTCAGACAATAGGTAGGTTTAGGTTATAAATATAACCAATTGAAATTCAAAATGTTTGGTTTAAACTATAAACACACATAATGCACCGCCTCTTTATAAGCATTGTGTTCGCGGACATTTATAAATGCCGACTTCAATACTTTATAAAAAATAGTGGTGCAAATCGCCAAGCCACCAACAAAAAACCCGCCACCGTCATATGGGCCATTAGCTGCAACTCCAATGAGAAACATACCGCCAGCCCCTAAAGCAACCGCAAGTGGCCCGCCAACGATTACGGTTCCTAACCAGAAGCGTCTGGCAAATCCGGCTCTTTTCTTGACAGAAAATTGTTGATCTTTACCCAATTCAATATTTTGGTACTGCAACACTTCATTGGTGTCTAGGTAAAAGTAATTTGTCTTAGCACCAACTGCAAAATAATAACGTCCATCAGACAAACAATAATAGGCAGATGGAATAATTTTGCAGCCTGATTTGGTAATAAAGCCCGCTTCATACTCATAAAATTTGGGCAAGGAGTCGACGTTGTTACTCGGATTGTACTGTTGGGCCAAACCGACATTTGAATACAATAGAAATCCTAGAAAAATTCCGACTAGCTGTCTATTGAAATAATTTAAACTAAATACACACATAATGTTGGGCTTTTTTATGCGCCTTAGCACGTTTGGCGCGTTTAAATGCATCTTGGGCAACCAAAACAAAGAAGCCTAGTCCGATTGCCCCTGTTCCTACCATTGCCCCCTCGCTAGAGGAACCATAACCTACCAAAGATGCCGCACCAGCAATAAGTATAGGGCCACAAACAACTACTGCAGCACGCCAACTTGCCGACCAAAAACGCGGTGCCCATTTGTTGTCGAGGTGGTATTGCTTTGCTAAATTCAACGCGTGAACATATAATACCTCACTTGTATCCAAGTAAAAAAATTGTTTTTTGCTTCCTACTGAAAAATAATAGCGACTGTCTGACCAACCAATATATTCGTATGTCAGCACCTTACAACCCTCCTTGGTAATAAACCCTGCCTCATTTGCTAAAAACTTTGGCAAAGAATCAGGTAAGATCATTTGACTTGAGGACGGTTCTGCAACATTGGCAATGGTAGAAGATTCAGGTTTCGTTTCGATAGGATTGATTTCACTTTTTGCAAGAACTTGCTTTGTGTATTTCACAGGGATGGCCTGTTGGTAATAGGCCAAATAGCGCTCCGTATTTTGACCTTTTAAATCACCATTTTTTTTTCGTGGCAAAGAAATATTGCTTTGTGCATTAAACTGTAAATCCTTGCCATAATAGATATCCGTCTGACTTATTTCGGAAAGTGCCAATTTATAGATTGCCTCGGATTTTGCTTCGCGAAAAAAAATGGTATCATTAGATAAAAAATAATACTTCATGCATTTGATGATGGTGTCATTACCAACGAGTGGTAAGTCATGCCATTTATCAGAAGAAGGATAGTCAATCGGATTGCGCTGTTGAGCGA
>CAZINO010000043.1:16034-18673 GCA_964540625.1 uncultured Lishizhenia sp.
CTATCGAATTTGAACATATTTTGCATACTTAAAGCGTTTGTAATTTTGAATGCGCTTGGTGCCTTTCGCAATCAGTTGATAGTATAAAATAGCCGTAGGAATAGAGGTGAATACGGCCATGCCTTGACTGTATTCGTTAACCATGGCACCTGCAACGATTCCTATATTGATTGCTCCTAGATATACACCTAATGCCACTAAACCTCGTCCACGCTTCACGTATTTTTTACCAGACATCAATCTGAGATTTTCCCCCACTTCAATACCAATCACGGCTGCTACTGCAATGGTATCTACCTTAAATACATTTTCTCGAATTCCGTTCCCGAAATAAAGTTGGCCATCAGAAAGGAAATAAAATTGCTCTGGATAAAGGATGCCTCCATTTTTTAATACAATTTGCGGGCGCAATGCAGAATTTGGGCTGCTTTTTTGAATGAAATCTTCAACCGCAAGTGGAGCTGAGCGTTCCTGCGTTGTATCTACTAAATCCATTTCTTGCTCGATGGGTTCCGATCTGGGCGCCACCTTGTTGAATTTCAACTCTGGCGAATTCAGATAATAATAATAGAAGCGATCAAGCTTTTCGTTTTTTGAGGTTCTACTGGCGGTTGCGCCACCTGGTCCATAAAATCGATTGGCAAAAGCAAAATCTTGACCCAAATAGAAAGTTGGTCGTTGAAGATCTTTTAAGGAAGTCTTGACGACAAGTTGACTCCGCGCTTCTCTATAAAAAAGCGTATCATTGGACAAGAAATAGAACTTCATTACTTGAATGAGTGAGTCTGTATTTTTTGTTTTGAGGTATTCCCACTCAGACTCTGGTGGATAATGAATTGGGTCTAATTGCTGCGCAAAAAATGGATTCGAAATGAAACAACTAACGGTCAAATAAAAAGCAAGAGTTTTGAAATACATGGCATTCATTTGCATCAAATGTACAATGCCAAGGTCTTCTAGCCCAACTTGATATCACAAGTAGAAAATCTTAAATTGTGAATATCGCAACTCAATTAATTGACGATTTCGCCGTCGTCTCCTACTTCATCTGATTCATAAGGCACTGCTCGGATGATCTCTACACGATGGTATTTATACCCAGAAGGGGCCTCGGCTTGTATTTTAAATGGAAGCGCTTGACCTGGCGCACAATATTTATAAATGGTGAAAACACGCGACCCAAGTGCTGTTTTTGTTTCTGATAAAAAAGTCACGCGGACTTCAAAGTTCATGAATGTGGCATACTTTGCTAGATTCTGAATATGGCCATAATATTCCTCTTTCCCGGCAAACCATCTATACGTATGTTCGTAGTCGATGGTAAGTTGCTCTAATGGCGCATTCATTTCTTTAACCAACAAGGCGCGTTCTAATTTGGCTTGTTGCTGTTCTAATGTAAGCGGTGGTGTAAGGTCTTTTTTCGACGATTTTTGTTCGGCTTCATTGAGTTTTTGTTGTGTTTCTCTGAGCACCGTTCGCAAAGAGTCTGCCTCAATTTGAGCTGCAGTTACGTTGTCTTTTCTAGGGCCACCAAAGAATTTGTAGGTGAGGCCTAATAACACCAATACAATGGCAGAACCGATAAGAATTTTGCTGATCGACATTTTATGCTTGTTTTTTAACGATTTTTTGAATCTCTGTCTCTGTTTGCTGCAGTTTGTTTTGGCAATATTCAACTAGTTGATTGGCTCTAGCAACAGTTGCCGCTAATTCGTCAATTTTGACCTCTTTGTTCTCGAGTTGCTTGACAATAACTTGCAAATGGGCAAGGGCTTCTTCATAGGTCAGTTCTTCTTTCATGATTCACGTTTTATTTTTGTGATCGTACTGTAAACAGTCATTTGATTTGTTAAAGTTATCAGCTCTTTTCCGATAATCTCACCTTCATAGCGAGATATGTCTATATCACCGATGCTGCTCATCGTATACCCAACCTCCAAAAGCTTTAGCGGATTGAGGAAGTCTAATTTTTCATTGAGTCCGTTTAAATGAAGCTGCGCTAAGGCAATTTGATTTTTTGCACTGATGAGTACGCGATCCAATATTGCCGGAAATTCCAATTCTTTGATGACTTGCACCTGATGAACTGCGGCTGCGACCCCCCGATTCAAACTCAATTCGAGAAGTCCTTTCTGAGCAACAATACTTTCGGTGGCAAATAATTGCACACCGTGAAGTTGGGCTTGTAATACAGTTCGGTAATCAGTTATTATGTGCTGAAAATAGTGCGTGAGGTACTGATTGGTATTTGTGAATTTTTCGGTAGCCAATGCAAGTTGGGTGAGGGCTTGCGTTAAAACGCGGTCCAGGCCAGTTTGCAGATCTGAGCGAAAGGCGCCCACTTTTACATAAAGAAATTTTGCTACCGCAGTGGGTGTAATTTGTCGGGTATGCGCTACCATATCGGCAACTACCTCATCGGTTTCGTGACCAATTCCAGTAATCAGTGGAATGTGCAATTGCGCAATGATTTTACAAATTTGATAGTCATTAAAAACATTTAAGTCCATTTTGCTTCCGCCACCGCGGATCAGCACAATAGCATCTGCATCGTAAGCGTCGGCCTCTTGAAGTGCGGCGCAAATTTCAGCAAGCGCTTTGTCGCCTTGAACACTTGTTGCGATTTCTTTAATGGTAAA
>CAZINO010000044.1:0-18482 GCA_964540625.1 uncultured Lishizhenia sp.
AACGATATAATTGAGAAATCATGGAAGTCATTCTAAAGAAAAATGTAGATAAACTTGGTTACGCTAATGAGGTTGTAACTGTAAAGCCAGGATACGGACGCAATTTCCTTATTCCACAAGGCTATGCCATTTTGGCTACCGCTAGCGCCAAAAAAGCGCACGAAGAAGTGATGCGCCAAAAATCGCACAAAGAATCAAAAATGTTGGCTGAAGCACAAGAAATTGCTGCTAAATTGGCCGACGTATCTGTTAGCATCGCTACCAAAGCTGGTGAGAACGGTAAAATCTTTGGTTCTGTGAACACCGTACAACTTGCCGAAGCACTTCGTGGAGCAGGTTTTGAAATCGATCGTAAGTCTTTGAAAATCAAAGATGAACCTATCCGCGAGTTGGGTTCTTTCGAGGCAGAAGCCAATCTTTACAAAGGTGTAAAGCAAACATTCAAATTCGAAGTCGTTAGCGAATAAGCGCAAACTTCTTCTCAAATTAAAAAGCCCCGCATTTGCGGGGCTTTTTTTGTGGATTCAAATTTATTTTTTGAATTAAAATTCTTTAATGAGGTGTTCCTTGACATAGTTGTTCACGCCTTCCTCCAAAGAATGAAAACCACCATTATATCCTGCTGCCAATAGTTTGGACATATCTGCTTGCGTGAAATATTGGTATTTGTCTCGGATATCTATGGGTGTATCAATAAACGAGATATTCGGTGCCAGATTTAAAGCTTCGAAAGTGAGGCGTGCGAGGTCATAGAAAGTGCGGGCTTTTCCAGATCCCAGATTGTAAATGCCACTCTGCGGGAGCTGTGTTTGTAAGAACAGACAAACTTTAGCAACATCTTTGACATAGACAAAATCACGGAGTTGTTCGCCATCTTTGTAGTCGGGGTTGTGCGAACGAAAAAGTTGCATGTAACCTTTTTCTTTGATTTGTTTGTAGGTGTGTAGTACCACACTAGCCATGCGACCTTTATGGTATTCTTTAGGCCCATAAACATTAAAGAATTTGAGCCCGTACCAATGTGGCGGTGCGCTTGTTTGCGCCAAGGCCCAAATGTCAAAATCGTTTTTTGATTTCCCGTAAAGGTTGAGTGGTTGCAATTGGCTGCTTAGGTCGTGATCGTCTTTGTAGCCGAATTCTCCGAGGCCGTAGGTGGCGGCACTACTCGCATAGACCAGTGGAATTTGTGCAGCAGCGCAAATTTCCCAGATGGTTTTGCTGTAGGCCAAATTCAAATGATCGAGAGTGGCTTGGCTTTTCTCGGTGGTGTCTGTGCGCGCGCCTAAATGAAATACAAAGTCGACAAATTTACTGTTCTCGGCAAACCAAGGTAAAAATGCCTCGCGGTCTAGGCATTGTTCAAATTGTAGGTGAATCCAGTTGGGTTTTTTGCTTTCTACCGTGAAGTCATCAACGAGAATGAGATTGGTATGGCCTGCTGCATTCAGCCTTTCGGCTAAGTAGCTTGCGATAAAGCCTGCGGCTCCGGTGACGATGATCATGTTAAAATAATCCGTTGATTTCGGCGTCGATGGCATTGATGATTTTGCCAAGGTCTTCTTGATTTTCAGGGAAGCGGTTGTTGTCTACGTCGATAATGAGCAATTTGCCTTTATCATAGGTGGAAATCCAGGCTTCGTAGCGTTCGTTGAGGCGCTTGAGGTAATCTAAACGAATGCTTTCTTCGTAGTCTCGGCCACGCTGTTGAATTTGAGAAACTAAGGTCGGAACGCTGGCCCTTAAGTAAATCAGTAGGTCAGGAGCCGATACAAAAGAATCCATGAGGTTGAACAACGAAAAATAGTTTTCGAAGTCACGGGTGGTCATGAGGCCCATGGAATGTAAGTTGGGCGCAAAAATAAAGGCGTCTTCGTAAATGGTGCGGTCTTGGATGACCGTGTGGGTTGATTCTTTGATCTCTTGAATTTGTGTAAATCGGCTGTTGAGGTAATAGATTTGCAAATTGAAAGACCAACGCTGCATGTCGTGGTAGAAGTCGTTGAGGTAAGGGTTTTGATCGACGTCCTCAAAATGGGTATCCCAATTGTAATGTTTTGAAAGTAAGTTCGTTAAAGTAGTTTTCCCAGAACCAATATTTCCAGCAATAGCGACGTGCATAACCTTTATTTTTAGAAGGCTAAAATACGATAATTACCTTGAAACCTCAAAAGAAACGGACTACATTTTCAAGCGGTATACCTTGATTTTTTTACCTTGTTGAAAATAAAAGCGATCTTGTAAAACTTGAAGCTGTTCGTAGTCGCCTAAGGGGAGTTCTATTGGTCGTTCATTTGGAAGCGGCATCAATTTCGCGATTTGTTGTTCGTTTTGTATCCAAATTTCTTGTTGAAAGCCGAAAAGTGGCGTACGATCAAGTAAATTGAATTGCTGAACCAAGGTAAGGTTCCGATCAAATTTAAAAAAGCGGCCATCACTGAGTAAACAAATTAAATTTTGTTGGTATTCAAAGAACTCGATAATCTTTGCCTCATTGAGTCCGCCAAAACAATTGTCCACAACCTGAACGACTTGTGCTGTATTGATCTGAAACAAGACCAAGCGCTCGCGGTATTGGTCAAAAAGCCAAATAAAGTCGGGCCTTACGCTGACTGCCACCTGACTTACATTTGAAAAGTTATAATCGTATAAAGCCAATAATTCTTCGTTTAGTTGTAGCGTATTATTGACGATGCCCAACAACTGTTGTCCTTCGGAGAAAACAAGGGCACGCAAACCGTTGACAGGCTGTATAGAAGAAATTGCTCCGAGGGTTTTATAAGTCTCTTGAAATGGCCTGGCATTCAAATTTTGTTGGAGCCAGATGGTGTTGTTTTTCCATTGATAAAGTTGACCCCATTCATCGCTCGTCCAGAAATAATTGCTGTCTAGCAACGGCAGTTCTTTTTCTAAAATCCAGGTTTGTCCCAAAATGGAGCCATGAAAAAAAAGCAAAAATACGAGTGCTAAACTTCTCATTGATGGACTAATATTTCTTTAAGCAGCGAATTGTTGTTCTGTAAGCGTGGTACTTTGTGCTGACCTCCGAGTTTTCCTTTTTGTTTGAGCCAACGGTGAAAAGTGCCGTCGGCAACTGTGGTGATTAACGGCGCGCCGATGTTTATATTGCCTTTGCGTTTGGCATCGTAGTCGGCATTGACGCGTTTAAGTTCGTTGTCAAGGGTTTGGGAAAAGGACTTTAAGTCTGAAGGTGTTGTTTCAAATTCGATCAACCAATGATGTGCGCCGACTTGCGTATCGTGGCCAAAATCAGGGGCGGCCGTATATTCTCTAATTTGAACCTGGTGTATGGCACATGTTCTGCTCAGGGCGGTGTCAGCATGTTCAATGATCAATTTTTCTCCAAAAGCATTGATATAGTGCGTGGTTCTACCACTGACCACAAAACGATACGGTTGGGTTTGGGTAAATCGAATGGTGTCACCGATGATATAACGCCAAAGACCTGCAGAGGTAGAAATGACCAATGCATAATCAGTATTTGGTTCGATTTCTTCCAAAGAGAGCACTGTTTTGGAGTCCAGGCCTTCAAAAGAATCCATTGGGATAAACTCATAAAAAACCTCGGAGTTGGTCAATAGGAGTAAATCTTTGCTGTCAGTTTGGTCTTGCAGGCCAAAATAACCCTCTGAGGCGTTGTAGTTTTCAACGTAATTCATATCGGGTTTGCCGATAATTTGCGCAAAGGCTTTTTGATAGGGCCCAAAAGACATACCGCCATGAATATAGAGCTCTAAGTTGGGCCAAACCTCAGCAATGCTTTGTTTTTGACTTTTTTCAAGTACTTTTTGCAGTAGCAATAAGGTCCAACTCGGAACGCCGGCAATGATGCAAATGTTCTCGTCAAGTACCGATGCCGCCATGCGGTCTAGTTTTTCTTCCCAATTCTCCAGAAGGGCAATTTCTTTTTTTGGTGTTCGGCGCAGTTCTGTCCAAATCGGGAGATTGTTGATGATGATAGCCGATAAATCGCCGATAAAAACACCGTGGCTGTGTTGTTCGATTTTACCTGTGCCGCCAACAATGAGATGCTTTGCGTTGTAGAGTTTGCGACCTTCAAAATTATGATAATACTGCGCCAGTAGGTCTTTTCCGCCAGCGTAGTGGTTTTCTAACAAGGCGCTTTCTGTGATGGGCAGAATTTTGATGCGGTCGGCGGTGGTGCCAGAAGATTTTGCGAACCATTTGGTGACGCCAGGCCAAAGCAAATCGGTTTCGCCGTCAATGGCGCGATCAATAAATGGTTTCAGGCTGCCATAATCGGCTAGAGGTACCTGATTTTTAAAATCTGAGTAGGTAGAAAGCTCGACAAAGTTATGGCGTTTACCATAAAATGTTTGAGCGCCCTCTACTAACAGAAACTCGAGGGTGCGCGCCTGATTGGCGAGCGCATCTTGGCGGTAGTCGTTGATGCGATCCATACGCCGACCAATCCACCAAGAAAATAAGGTGTTAAACGGCATAGGAGCGGCTTAGGGCTTAACCCCAAATGAGGATAGACACAACAATGCTAAGAAGCGCAATCGTAATGATGGTTCCGATTGCAGCAGTTGATCCTTCGAAGAAATTATCTGACATAGCGTTTAAATTTGAGTCCCAAAAATAGCAATTCTTTTAATCTCTGTTGCCTAATAAACGCAATAAAGACAAGAATAAATTCACAAAAGTCAGATACAATTGAAAACCAGCGAATAAGGCCAATTTCTGACGCAATGTGCCGTCCATTTCGGCTTGGTAAGCCATGTTCTTGATCATTTGCATTTCGTATGCCACTAAACCGGTAAAAATGAATACAGAGACCAAGGAAATGATGTAGTCAAAACCGCTACTTCCTAAAAACATGTTGACCAAACTTGAAATAATGACGCCAAAAAGCAACATATAAAGTAAGCTGCCGAATTTTGTAAGATCGGTTTTGGTAGTATAGCCAAGGAAAGCCATAAAGCCGAAAGAACCAGCAGTCATGAGAAACGTGGTCGCTAATGTGCCCGTCGAGTAAGCCATGAAAAGTACTGATAAGCTCATGCCGAGTAAGACAGCATAAATGACAAACAATGCCATAAGGGTACCGAAGGAGAATTTATTGAAGCCGCCGGCCATGGCAAATGAAATCAGGATAGGGGAGAATAATATCACGTAAAAAAAGATGGATACACCGCCACTTGCCGTCATGAAAAGCGAGGCCAGCAAGGCAGGGTTAGTTCCGATGAAATACGAAATAACGCCTGAAATAGTGAGGGCTGCAAACATGTAGTTGTATACGCTTTTGATAAAGTCGCGGGCGTAGTCTTGGCTCACGGAGCCACTGTTGGTGTAATTGAAATCTTCCATGGTTAATGAATTTTAGCTTGTACTAAATTAATAAATTCTCTTCTTGTTGCATCGTTGGTCATAAAAAGACCTGTAAAGGCGCTGGTGGTGGTTACTGAGTTTTGTTTTTGAACGCCGCGCATTTGCATGCACATGTGCGCACACTCAATTACAACCGCTACCCCTTTGGGTGCAAGGGTGCGCTGAATGGCATCGCGGATTTCAAGGGTAAGGCGTTCTTGCACCTGTAGTCTTCGAGCGTACGCATCTACGACTCTCGGAATTTTACTGAGGCCAACGATTTTGCCATCAGGGATGTAAGCAACGTGTGCTTTGCCGAAGAATGGCAACATATGGTGTTCACACATTGAGTAAACCTCGATATCCTTGACAATAACCATTTCGGAGTAATCTTCGTGAAAAATAGCGGACTCGATGATTTCATCTGGGTTGAGTTGATAACCATTCGTTAAAAACTGCAGGGCTTTAGCCACGCGCTCAGGTGTTTTGAGTAAGCCTTCGCGGTTGGGGTCTTCGCCAATTTCATGAAGAACTTTAGCGTAAAGAGCTTGCAAATTTGAATTTTCCAATGCTTTTTGGTTTGAAGTACTTACGTGCGCCGTTTAAAAAGGTTCTTTGCCGCCGTAATATTCGACAAAGTTATTTTCGGTTTCGACCAATTTGATTTTGGCGAGTTCGCCGCCATTTTCCAAAACAAGTGGTGCGAGGATGTCCCAGATGGCAATGGCCATGATTTCCGTAGAGGCCATTTTACCAGCTAAAAACGGAACGTCGAGATTGAGGTTTTTGTGATCAAGGGCCTCAATAATATGGATTTTGACCAATTGACTAAGTAATTTTAGGTTCATTACAAAACCTGTATCAGGGTGAGGTATACCTTTGACCGTCACCCAAAGCTCAAAATTGTGACCATGCCAGTTTTGATTAGAACACTTACCAAAAACCTCCCAGTTTTTTTCGTCAGACCATTCAGGTCTCCAGAGTTTGTGAGCTGCATTAAAGGTTTCGCGGCGCGTGATATAGGTAGTTTTCATGAGCTGAACCGAATTAGGATGCAAAGTTAGTAAGAATGTTGCATTTCATGAGGCCATCACGGTCTATTTCTGTAAGTTGAACAGTGCAAATTTGATTCACCAATTGCGCATTGAAGGGCGTTTTGACTTTGACGTAATTTTCGGTAAAACCATACAACATGCCTTCGTTTTCTTCTTGTTCGAACAAAACGGTCTTTTCTTTGCCTATTTGCGTTTGATAAAAGGCTTGTTTTTTGCGGTCCGATAGCAAGTGAAGTATCTTGCTGCGTTCTCTTCGGGTTTCCATCGGAACTTTTACACCTAATTTTGGAGCGCCGGTATTGGCGCGCTCCGAATAAGTAAAGACGTGTAAATAAGAAATGTCCAAATCCTTTAAAAAATGGGTTGTCGCTAAAAAATCTTCTTCTGTTTCACCTGGAAATCCGACGATGACATCCACCCCAATGCAGGTATCTTGATTTAAAGACTTGATTTGTGAAATGCGGTTGGCAAATAGTGCGGTGTCGTATTTGCGCCGCATTTTTTCGAGAATGGCATCTGAGCCACTTTGGAGCGGGATATGAAAATGTGGTACAAAGCGCTCGGCGCTGCCCAGACAAAATGAAATGATCTCGTTGGATAATAAATTGGGTTCAATGGATGAAATCCGAAAACGGTCTATGCCTTTTACCTGATCGAGTGCTTGTACCAAACCAAAGAAATCTTCTGGACCGCCTTGTCCGAAATCACCGATGTTAACGCCGGTTAGCACCACTTCTTTGACTTCTGTTTGGGCAATTTTTTGTGCTTCAGCTACGGTTTGTGCAATACTTGCATTTCGGCTTTTACCACGTGCTAGCGGAATGGTGCAGAACGTACAAAAGTAATCGCAGCCGTCTTGAACTTTCAAAAAGGATCGCGTGCGGTCTCCGTAAGAGTGCGACGGAATGAAGTCGTGGGTGTGTTTGATATTTTGGTGCACCACCTGCACTTCGTTGCGCTTTTCGAGGTGTTCGAGCACATTGAATTTGTCGTTTGCTCCCAAAACGAGGTCGACGCCGGGAATTCGGCTAATTTCCTCGGGCTTCAGCTGTGCATAGCAACCTAATATGATCACCATTGAGTCAGGTGAAATCTTTTTAGCGCGTTTGACCAACTGCTTGCATTTTTTATCGGCATTTTCGGTAACCGAACAAGTATTGATGACAAAAATGTCGGGTTGGTCTTCGAAATCTACCTTCGCGAAGCCCCCGTCTTCAAAGAGCCTGGCAATGGTTGAGGTCTCTGAAAAATTAAGTTTGCAACCAAGTGTATAAAATGCAACGCGTTCGAACTGATTCATCGCTGCAAAAGTACAAAATCCTTAACTTTGCGTCAAACTTAAAGTTATGAAGTACGACATCGCAGTTATCGGAGGAGGAATTGTAGGCGCAGCCACTTTTTACAAGTTACAAAAGAAGTTCCCGGATCTCAGTATCGTACTCTTTGAAAAAGAACAGTTGCTTGCCGATCACCAAACAGGCAATAACTCGGGCGTCATTCACTCAGGCTTATACTACAAACCAGGTTCGTTAAAGGCCAAAAACTGTATTCAAGGCCGCAAAGAATTGGTGGCTTTTGCTAAAGAGTACAAAATTGCGCATGATGTATGCGGTAAGGTAGTCGTAGCCACCGAAGAAAAAGAACTGCCACACATGGACAAAATCTTCAATACTGGTCTTGAAAACGGCATTGAGGGCATCGAGAAAATCTCTGCCGCTCAGGTTAATGAAATAGAACCGCATGTCAAAAGTATTGGCGGCATTTGGGTTCCGGTTACCGGTATTATTGACTTCCGAGGGGCCACCGAAAAAATGGTCGAATTGGCATTGGCAGCAAATCCTCAGAGTGCAATGCACTTAGGTTGTGAAGTCCAAGGCATCGAAAAAGGCGAGGAAGTAAGTACCATTTTTACCAATAAAGGCAAGTTTGAAGCCCGTTATTTGGTTTTTTGCGCAGGCCTGCAGGCAGACCGACTTGCGCGCAAAGACGGCGTGGCACTCAAAGAAAAAGTGGTTGGTTTCCGCGGAGACTACTATGAACTCACGCCCGAAGCCAGACACAAAGTAAAGAATTTGATTTATCCGGTTCCAAACCCTGATTTCCCCTTCCTTGGTGTGCACTTTACGCGCATGACCAACGGAGAAATTGAATGCGGCCCCAATGCGGTGTTTACCTTCAAAAGAGAAGGTTACGGCAAAACCGATTTCTCGCTGCGCGACACCGTAGATGCGCTCACCTATAAAGGCACCTGGAAGTTGTTCTTCAATAATATGTCTTTTGGCATCAATGAATACCGCCGGGCTTTTTCTAAAAAACTGTTCTTGAAAACACTGCAGCGCATGATTCCGTCACTGACAATGGAAGATATCCATCCGGGTAGGTCTGGCGTACGCGCTTTGTTGTTAGCCGAAGACGGCGACACCCGCGACGACTTCCGCATCGAATACCACGGCAATTCAATTCATGTGCTCAATGCACCATCGCCGGCCGCAACAGCATCCTTGGCTATTGGTGAATATATTGCCATTGAAGCACAAAAACACTTTAATTTAAAAGGATAGCCACTTGCTTATTGTCTGCTCAGGTTTCCGGCCTTCCATTCTTGAATGAGCTTGGACCACGCATATGGGTTGAGCAAATTATTTTGTGGTAACTGCCCGTTGGTGTAAATCTTGGTATTTTGCTGTTTTGTTAAGGCGCCATAGGCCAAAGAGGCATCGGCATCCAAGCGAGCTGCAACAAAAGCCAGAGATTCACCGCTCAATTCGCGTTGCGCCCTTCTTATGTCGTCTTCGTAGGGGCTCATATTAATGAAATGTTGCGCAAATGCCTCTTTGTTAGGCCAAGGATAAACCCTGACGTCGGGCATCGTGAGGGTGTCGCGGGTCAGCATGTGTATGATGCTGTAGCGGTTTTCATTGAGTGTATCGGGCACCCAAAATGGACTTGATTGGTAACCTTTTCTTGAAAATACAAGGGTGTCTCCGGGTTGGCACACGAGTGAGAAAAAACCATAACCATCGGAAATGACGCCTTTGTTGAGTGTTTTGTTATATACGGTGGTGTAGGGGAGTTCAAAAGCCTCTTCGGTAACCACTACGCCAGACAGCTGAATAAGGGTGTTTGGATCTGTTTGAGCGCGCAGTTGAAACAAACAACTAAGTGCAAATAAGAGTGGATATATTCGTTTCACAGGCTAAAATTACAAATTACAAGACGATTCAGTAAAGATAAGGTAACTGAATGGCAAATTTTATTGTTAAATTTGCAGGAATTTATATAAAAATAAGTTCATGTCGCTCTCGAATCTTTCCCAGATCACTGAAGGTTTAACCTACGACGACGTCTTGCTTGCACCGGCATATTCTGAGGTGCTTCCCCGAGATGTCTCGTTGAAAAGCAAATTCACCAAACTCATTGACGTCAATACACCAATTGTATCTGCCGCCATGGACACCGTTACCGAATCGGCTTTAGCCATTTCTATTGCCCAGCAAGGTGGCATTGGCGTCATTCACAAAAACATGAGCATCCAAGCGCAAGCACTCGAGGTACGCAAAGTAAAGCGTTCTGAAAGTGGCATGATCATCGATCCAATTACGTTGCCAGAAGATGCGCTTGTCAAAGATGCTTTGGCCCTCATGCGCGAGAACAGCATTGGCGGCATTCCGGTAGTCGATGCCAATAAAGCACTCAAAGGGATTCTCACCAACCGAGACCTCCGCTTCGAGAAAAACCTCGAACGTCCGGTCCGCGAAATCATGACCTCCGAAAACATTATCACCACCGGTGATGGCACCGATCTAAGCACGGCTGAGGTTATTTTACAGCAAAACCGCATCGAAAAATTGCCAGTTGTCGATGTACAAAATCGCTTGATTGGGCTCATTACCTATCGTGACATCATCAAAGTAAAAGAACATCCGAGCTCGTGTAAAGACCACCTCGGTCGTTTGCGCGTTGCCGCTGCAGTAGGCGTTACTGCCGACACCATGGAGCGCGTTGCCGCACTCGTAGAAGCCGGTGTCGATGCCATTGTTATCGATACCGCTCATGGGCATACCAAGGGCGTCGTTGATCAACTTAAAGCTGTAAAAGCGGTGTATCCAGCGCTTCAAGTTGTTGTTGGTAATATCGCTACAGCTGAGGCTGCTAAATACTTAGCCGACGCGGGTGCAGATGCCGTCAAGGTTGGAATTGGTCCAGGTTCCATTTGCACCACTCGTGTTATTGCAGGAGTTGGTGTTCCACAACTGACTGCCATTAATGAAGTTGCGCAAGCGCTTGCCGGAACAGGTGTACCGGTTATTGCCGACGGCGGTATCCGCTACACCGGTGATATCGTTAAGGCTATTGCCGCTGGGGCAGATGTCGTGATGCTCGGCTCTATGTTTGCCGGTGTGGAGGAATCTCCGGGTGAAACCATCATTTACGAAGGACGCAAGTTCAAGTCATACAGAGGCATGGGTTCTTTGGAAGCCATGCAAAAGGGAAGCAAAGACCGCTATTTCCAAGATGCCGAGGACGACATCAAAAAATTAGTACCTGAAGGAATTTCTGGTCGTGTACCTTATCGCGGCAAACTCATTGAAGTCATGTTTCAACTGATCGGCGGTTTGCGTGCAGGTATGGGTTATTGCGGGGCTCCAACAATCGACCGCCTCAAAGGTGCACGATTTGTACGCATTACCTCAGCTGGCGTAAGGGAATCTCATCCACACGATGTAACAATTACCAGAGAAGCACCTAATTACAGTATCAAGTAAACTATAATCGCAGTTTTAATTCATATTACCTTATGAAAAAATCCATCTTCTTGTTCATTCTTGGCCTAACGACCCATATTGCTTTTGCTCAAAAAGAGCCAGTGGTCATGACCATCGACAACAAGCCAGTTACACAATCTGAATTCTTACAGATTTATACCAAAAATAATCCCAATCCAAGTTTTGATAAAGATTCTCTGGATCGATATATGGAATTGTTTCAGGTTTTTAAACTAAAAGTTGCAGAAGCTGAGGCTTTGGGCTACGACACCCTTCCAAGACTCAAAAAAGAACTCGAAGGCTACAAAAAGCAACTAGCGCTTCCTTACCTTATCGATTCCGTTCAAAATCAAGCAATGGTTCAAGAGGCCTACAACCGAACCGCAACTGAGGTGCGTTGCTCCCATATTCTCATCAAATTGGATCCAAATGCGAGTCCCAAAGACACACTAGACGCCTATAATCGTCTGTTGGGTTTGAAAGCCCGCATCGAAAAAGGCGAAGATTTTGCAGCCATCGCCAAATCTAAATTGGGTTCGGAAGATCCTTCTGTGGTCAACAATGGCGGTGATCTCGGCTATTTTACTGCTTTCCAAATGGTTTATCCTTTTGAAGAAAAAGCTTACACAACACCAGTTGGAACGGTCTCCGATCCATTTCGCACCCGTTTTGGTTACCATATTCTAAAGGTGACGGATAAGCGCCCGGCACGCGGTACCATTAAAGTAGCACATCTCATGATTTCTACTGGCCGAGAGGCAAGTGTAGAGGCACGTCAAAACGCCGAGAAAAAAATCAATGAAATCTATGACAGCCTCGCTGCAGGTGCTTCCTGGGAAAAAATGGTGAGCGCATACTCAGAAGATGCCAACAGCATTAAAAAAGGCGGCGAATTACCCGCATTTGGTTCAGGAACCAGCCAGCGTATGGTTTTGGAATTCGAAGATGCCGCTTTTGCGCTCAAGCGTCCAGGAGAATTCTCCAAACCAATCAAAACCCAATATGGTTATCATATCATCAAACTCATTGAATGGACACCAGTAAAGTCTTTTGAAAGTCTGCGCCGTGAACTTCAGGCGAAAGTAAATAAAGACGAGCGCTCAAAAATTACGCAAGACTCTTTTGTTCAAAAACTCAAGGGGCAGTACAATTATGCGTACAAAGGCGATAAAAATTTAGCCACTTTTGAAGCCCAAATTGACAGCACTTTCTTTATGGGCAAATGGAAAGCAACTGAAATCAAGTCCAACAAGACTTTATTTGTTCTAGGAGGTGAGAAATTCAAGCAACAAGATTTTGCCAATTATGTGGAGAAAAATTACCGTTCGGTGCGCAAAGATGAACCCAAACTTGTCGTTGCTCAACTCTACAAACAATGGGAAAAAAGCAAAATTTTGGCCTATGAAGAGGCCTTATTACCGGCCAAATATCCAGCCTATAAAGCCTTGTTACAAGAATACCACGACGGGATCATTCTCTATGAGATCATGCAAGACCAAGTTTGGAACAAAGCGGTTAAAGATACAGCCGGTTTGCGCGCTTTCTTCATGGAAAACCGCAGTAAATACGCTTGGACTAAAAGATTAGATGCCACCGTTTACGAGTGTAAAGATGAATTCATTGCCGTACAAGTTTATGGCATGTTGGTTCAATCGGACAGCATTAACTCCAAAGCGGTTCTGGACGTAATCAACAAAGATTCAGAACTCAACCTCAAAGTCCGAATGAATAAATTCGAAGTAGCACAAACTCCTTATCTACAACAGCGCAATTTTACGGTTGGCCTCAATCCGGTATACTCTTTTGAGGGCAAGTGGTATGTTGTCAAAGTAGCTGCAGTTCTTGAACCTGCTCCAAAAGAGTACAATGAGGCAAAAGGTCTAGCGACCTCTGATTATCAGGCGTATTTGGAGAAAAAATGGCTTGATTCGTTACGTTTGAAGCACAAGATCGTCATCAATGAAGACGTACTTTATCAAATCGGCCAATAATGTTCAAAAAACACACTTTTCTTCTAGCTGTAATTTGTTTCTTCTCAGGGCAATTTCATGCCCAAAAACTCATTAATCAAATTGTTGCACAAGTAGGTGACAACATCATTTTGTGGTCCGATATCGAAGCCCAGCGCCTGCAACTCTCCGAGAAAGAACGCGCTGAAAATGGCAAAGCTTGCCAAATATTAGAGCAGTTGTTAGTTGAGGAATTGCTTGTCAATCAAGCCCTACTAGATAGCTTGGTGGTATCCGATGAACAAGTCGACTCCGAAATGGAAAACCGTTTGCGCATCATGGAAGGTAAAATGGGCGGCCGTGAAAACCTCGAGGCTTTCTACGGTAAATCAACTGTAGCGATCAAAGAAGAATTCCGCACCATTATCAAAAACAAGATGTTGGCTCAAGAAATGGAGCGTAAAATTACTGGTGATATTACCGTGACGCCCAAAGAAGTAGCCGCTTTTTACCAGCAACTCCCAAAAGACAGCATTCCGTACATCAATATGAAACTTAGTTTTCAGCAAATTGTGCAGTTTCCTGTCCTAACACCTGCCGATAAAAAACTAGCTTACGATCAACTTGTCGAAATCCGCAAACAAATTGTGAGCGGCTCAAGGCCTTTTGAGACCATGGCGCGTCTGAAGTCCATGGATCCGGGCTCTGCAAGTCAAGGTGGAAAAATCAGTGCCTCAAAAGGCATGATGGTACCACAATTTGAGGCGGCTGTTTTTGATCTGAAACCCGGAGAAGTTTCTGAGATTGTCGAAACCATGTACGGTTATCATATCATCAAATTAGTTTCTCGAAAAGGCGACGATTACACATGCTTGCATATCCTTATTATGCCCGAATACAGCTCTGAAAGCATATCTATAGCCGCAGCCCGCATGGACAGCTGCTACCAATTGCTTTCACGCAATGAAATCACCTGGGACGAAGCTGTGTTGCGTTTCTCCAACGACGAAGCCACCAAACAAAACAAAGGTGTGCTGACCAATCCATACACCATGGATATCTATTGGGACATGGAACAGCTCAACGAGATCGATCAACAAATCTACCTACTTACCGATGCGCTCGAAAGCGGGGGTGTTTCCTTACCGTCGCTCTATATGGATCTTTTTGAACGCAAACAAGGAATTCGTATTGTTCGCCTACAAAACCGGGTGCCTGCGCATCAAGCCAACCTCGAACAAGATTACGCACTCATCAAGTTGGCCGCCGAAAACGACAAAAAACAACGTGTCCTAGACGAATGGACCGAAACAAAAATTCCGAATGCTTACATTCGACTCGATGCACAATTCTTGGATTGTGATTTCCGTGTCAACTGGTTAAAAACTCCTTGATTCTACAAATGAACGATAAAGAAAAGTTAGATCAACTGGTCTTGGATTACCAAGCCTTAAAAAGTGAAATCCACAAAGTAATCATTGGTCAGGACGAAGTCGTGGACCAAGTGCTGATTGCTATTTTTTCGAGAGCACATTGTTTACTAGTCGGGGTGCCTGGCTTGGCTAAAACATTGCTAGTTAATACAATTGCCCAAACACTTGGTTTATCTTTCAACCGTATTCAGTTTACACCAGACCTCATGCCTTCCGATATCATTGGGTCGGAAATCCTCGACGAAACCAAGCAGTTTAAGTTTATCAAAGGCCCTATTTTCGCCAACATGATTTTGGCCGATGAAATCAACCGAACACCGCCAAAAACCCAAGCTGCCCTGCTTGAGGCCATGCAAGAACGCGCAGTAACAGCGGCAGGTACGACCTACAAACTCGAAGCACCTTTCTTTGTTTTAGCTACTCAAAATCCTATTGAGCAAGAGGGGACCTATCCTTTACCTGAAGCCCAACTTGACCGCTTCATGTTCAATATTTGGGTAGATTACCCGTCTTATCAAGAAGAGCTCGCAATCGTCAAATCGAGTACCTCTGACCATGTAGCCGCATTAAATACGGTTCTTAATTCAGCACAAATCATTGATTATCAAGGATTAATTCGAAGAATTCCCGTGCCTGAAAACGTATTGGAGTATGCCGTCAGTTTGGTTGCCAAAACCAGGTTAAACAACCCACTTGCACCGCAGTTAACAAAAGACTTCATTACTTGGGGTGCGGGTCCACGTGCTTCTCAAAATTTGGTCATTGCGGCTAAATGTCACGCAGCCTTGCGCGGCAAATACAGTCCTGACATCGAAGATGTCAAAGCGGTAGCAAAAGCCATCTTGCGTCACCGTTTGGTACGCAATTATCGCGCTGAAGCCGAAGGCTATACCATGGATGCCATAATCGATGCTTTACTTTAGAATTTGATTTTTTTATACCGGAAACTGTTTAAATAGCGTAATTTTATCGTGTGAGAGCACTCGGTATCGTATTGTTGGTATGTTTTACAATGGTCTTGACACCAAAGCAATGGTGGCATCATTGTAACCATACTGGACATCAAAAATCGGATTATTCCACCACAGACACCATCGATGAGGATTGCCCCGTCTGCGATCTCTCATTAAGCGTATTTACCCATCCTGTCGTTTCCGTTTTTCATTTTCGAAAACAAGTTCCAGTCATTCATAAATGCGCCAAGCCTAATAGCTATAATCGTACTTTTAGTTCATTCTTTCAGCTCAGAGCACCGCCCGTTTCAATGTTTTGATTTGCCTCAAAAGTTGAATTATTTAAGTGCTTTTCCATGAAAAATATTGTTTTATGGGCGTTATTTATTAGTAGCCCAATCTTTGCTCAGCAAGGTATGATTGGTTTTGTGTTCGATGCACAAAGTCAACAACCTATTTCGGATGTACTGGTGACAGTACCTTCCTTCCAAATTTCAGTGCGTACATTGCAAAATGGATCTTTTACTTTGCCCTTGAGTGAATACGACAAACAATTGATCCGTTTTCAACACCCCGATTATAAACTTCATGATACCCTCATAGCAGGATATCTCAATGTCGTTAAGATCTATTTGAAAATCGGCCACATGACTACCGAAGAAGTCACGGTGAGTGGCCAACAAATGGCTGCCCGAAATAAAAATACGGTACCAATCGAAGTGAAGAATATAAAAGACCTTCAAATTTCTGGTGCCATGAATGTCCCCGAGTTAATTACCAAAATACCAGGTGTTTATAACAGTAGTTTGGGTAATGGTATTGCAAAACCGGTCATTCGCGGGATGCAAGGTATGCGCGTGCTGACGCTTGTCAATGGGCTTCGGCTCGAGAGCCAGCAGTGGGGAGGAGACCACGGAATGGGCATCGGCGAACTGGCGCTCGGTTCTGTAGAAGTCATTAAAGGCCCGGCATCGGTGCTTTATGGTGCAGATGCTTTAGGTGGTGTCATCTATTTGGTCGACGAATCCTATGCGCGAATTGGGCAACAAACGCTGGAATTCCAACAAAAATGGAATCAGAATACCAATGGTAGCTCAACAAGTTTGCTGTATAAAAAAAGTCAAGGTAACAAGCGGTTGTTGGTTGCAGGTAGTTATGCCAATCATGCCGATTTTCAATTGCCAAATGGCATGTATGCTAAAAATTCCCGCTTCAATGAAGGGGTTGGCAAGATATCCTATTCGTGGTTCAAGCCCAATCAGGTGCACCAATTGCGGTATGCGTTTAATAATACCGTCACAGGCATACCGGGCCACACGCATGATACGCTGGCTACGCCACTCAGTTTTCAAGTCCCTGTGCAAGGTAGACGCTATTCTCTGCCCGCTCAATTTTTTACCAATCAACTCATTAGTTATGAATACAAAAGATTTTGGAGTGGTAATGAAGTCCAGTTACTTCTTGGGCAGACCCATAACCGTTTGGTTGAATACGATGAAAAGGTCACCAAGCCTTTTATGGAAATGGATTTATTGAACTCGAGCTATCAAGCAAAATGGTCAAAAAAATGGCAGCGTCAGCAACTCGTTTTGGGCGCTGCCGGCATGCTGCAATTCAACCTCAATTCGCCTATTGCAGCCGATCAGCTTTTGCCAGATGCCCGCACTTTTGATCAAGGTCTTTTTGCGTTGTATAAAATCGAGTGTTCCAACAAACACCTTGTTCAAATTGGCATTCGTCAAGATGTACGATGGATTCAAACCTTATCAGATTCAATTGCGCTTCAAAAAATGTATGCAAGCCCGAATATATCGGCGGGCTGGACCTGGCAAATGAGCCCAAGAATATTACAGCGTCTCAATTTGTCGAGTGGTTTTCGGGCGCCTCACCTCAGTGAGCTATTGGCAAACGGATTCCATCATGGTGCTTTGCGTTACGAAATTGGCGATACAAACTTGGTTCCTGAACGAAGTTTACAACTCGATTGGTCGACAGAATTCACAGGGGAGCACGGTCATTTTTCTATGAATCCGTATCACGCATGGCTCAAGGATTACATCTACCTTCAGCCCAACGGTTCATCCATAGACGGCATTCCCGTTTTTGAATATGCGCAACTTCAAGATGGCCGGCTTTATGGTGTTGACCTCAGCGCACACTACCATCCGCATTGGCTGCATAACCTGCATTGGGAGGGTAATTTTTCATATATTCAATTCTCAAGCGCTCAAGACAGCGCCATTTCCTTATTGCCACCGAGCCGTTTACAAAATGAACTCAAATACCACTGGGATATCTCCAGTAAGGTCGAGAAATTAGAGCTTAGTTTAAGTCATTTGTGGATGGCTGCCCAGAACCGGGTAGCATTTATGGAAACACCGAGTCAAGATTATCAGGTGCTCAATCTAAATGCGCGTTTGTATTTCGAATACAAAGGAAATTGGATACTACAAACTGGCGTCCGTAATTTAACCAACGCCAACTATATCGATCACCTTTCTCGACTAAAAAATATTGGAATGCCTGCACCCGGACGGCATTTTTATTTGAGTATAAGATACCAGGTTCAAAAACAACATTAAAATTAGAAACGATGAAAAAAATAATTATCAGTACCGTATTAGTGTCTTTAACAACAATTTCTTGCAACAAAAACAAATGTGCTGAGTGCCATTACGACGGCCCGAATGGCGAGGTGCCAATGGGCGTCTATTGCGGTGATTCCCTTAGCGATATCGAAGAAGTAGGGACCTATACAGACAGCCTTGGCGCTACTTATGTTGTACATTGTGGCGAACATTAGCAAGAAATTACTTTTCAACATTTTGGATATTTGTTAATAAGTGCCATTCGCTTATGTTGTCAAAATGACACAAAGGGCCTAATTTTATATAAGAATTGGGCCCTATGTTTGACGACGACGAAGAAGACTACACCGACAGCAGCTTAAGTGAAGACATCGAGCACTTCGAGGCCC
>CAZINO010000045.1:0-18475 GCA_964540625.1 uncultured Lishizhenia sp.
GTCATGATGATCAAGGTGTTTTTAAAGTTGACCAAACGGCCTTTGTTGTCGGTAAGACGGCCATCATCGAGTACTTGCAATAATATATTAAATACATCAGGATGGGCTTTTTCAATCTCATCGAGTAGAACAATGGAGTATGGTTTTCTGCGTACGGCTTCTGTGAGCTGCCCGCCTTCTTCATAGCCAACGTATCCTGGAGGGGCGCCTACAAGCCTACTTACGGTATGTTTTTCTTGGTACTCGCTCATGTCAATGCGCGTCATGGCTTGTTCGTCATTAAATAAATACGCCGCTAAGGCCTTGGCCAACTCTGTTTTTCCGACACCTGTGGTTCCCATGAAAATAAAAGAGCCAATGGGCCTTTTGGGGTCTTGCAGCCCCGCACGGCTGCGTCGAATGGCGTCAGACAACGCTGTTATCGCCTCTTCTTGGCCAATGACGCGTTTGTGTAGCTCTTCTTCAAGGCGCAACAATTTTCCGAGTTCACTCTCGAGCATTTTACCTACTGGAATTCCTGTCCATTTGGAGACCACTTCGGCAATCTCCGAAACATCGACCTCTTCTTTAATCATTTTAGCCTGTGCTTCTAGCGCCTGCTGTTTTTCTTTCATTTCAGTGAGCGCCAACTCGGCTTGTTTGATTTTACCATAGCGCAATTCGGCTACTTTGCCGTAATCGCCATTGCGCTCAGCGGCGTCTGCCTCAAACTTAAGCAGCTCTATCTCTTCTTTGGCATGTTGAATGCCTTCTATGAGGTCTTTTTCGGCTTGCCAACGGCTTTGTAAACTCAGGCGCTGTTCTTGCAAACTAGCAAGATCTTGTTCGACCTGCGCCAAACGCTTTTGGTCATTTTCTCTAAGGATAGCCGCCTTCTCGATTTCGAGCTGCATGATTTTACGCTCTACTTCATCGAGCTCTTCTGGCTTGGAATTGATTTCCATACGGAGTTTAGCAGCTGCTTCATCAATGAGGTCAATGGCTTTGTCGGGCAAATGACGCTCGGTAATGTAACGCTGAGAAAGTTCTACTGCTGCAATAATAGCCGCATCCTTGATGAGTACTTTATGGTGGTTTTCGTATTTATCTTTGATTCCACGCAAGATCGAAATAGCGTCTTCGGTACTTGGTTCGTCAATGAGCACTGTTTGGAAACGGCGCACCAGCGCTTTGTCTTTTTCGAAGTATTTTTGATATTCATTGAGGGTTGTGGCGCCAACGGCCCTGAGTTCTCCACGTGCCAATGCAGGCTTCAAAATATTTGCGGCATCCATAGCGCCTTCGCCGCCACCCGCACCAACAAGCGTATGAATCTCGTCGATAAATAAAATGATCTCACCTGCTGCGTCCACGACCTCTTGCACAACCGCTTTGAGTCTTTCCTCGAATTCGCCTTTGTACTTTGCACCAGCCACCAACGAACCCATATCTAAAGAGTAAACGGTTTTTGATTTCAAGTTTTCCGGAACATCACCATCAATAATGCGGTGTGCTAGCCCTTCGGCGATTGCGGTCTTGCCTACACCTGGTTCGCCGATTAATATGGGGTTGTTTTTGGTACGGCGCGTTAAAATTTGCAAAACACGTCGAATTTCTTCGTCCCGACCAATCACAGGGTCTAATTTACCGTCTTTAGCCAGTGCATTGAGGTTTTTAGCAAATTTCTCTAAGGATTGATAATTGCCATCTTGATTTGCTTCGGCAACATTCTTGCCATTTCTGAGTTCCATAATTTGTGTTTGTAGTGTTGATTTTTTGAGTTTTAAATCCTGTAAATAACGTCCAGTAGCATCAGTGCTTTCGATTAGTGCTAAAAATAGTACCTCCACAGCGACGAATTGATCATTAAACATTGCTGACAGTTGAACGGCATTGTGTAGCACTTTTTGGAGTGCCGCACTGGCATAGGGTTCACCGGGGCCCGTAACTTTGGGTAGCGAAGCGACTATAGCACCGACACTGCGTTTGACCTCTTGAAGCTGCAACCCATTTTTCTTGAGCAAAAATCCGAGCACATCGGCGTTATTTTCCAATAAAGACAATAATAGATGACTTGGTTCAAGAACTTGGTGTTGATTGTGTAAAGCCATTTCCTGGCTTTTTTGCAAAGCCGCTTTGGCGCGGTGTGTGAATTTGTCGAAGTCCATTTTCTTTTCGGTTTGGATTTGAAACGTGGTGCACAAACCCTACACCAGCTCAAAAAATCGGTCATTTTTTCCGAATAGATCACTCTTTTTATGTCAAAAAGTCGGTTTTTATCGATTTTAATAAAAATGATGATGACAATGTAACCATTTGTGGATCGGCTGCGTTAAGATGCTCAACTCATGATTGATCCGGACAACGGACAAAAGGTATTCTTGCACAAAGCCACATGGGGCCGCAAGAATTGTTTGTTGTTTGTTTGAAAGTCCTGCTCCGGCAGGACTTTCCTTTTTAGTACAGTTATTTAAAGGTTATTCAACGCAATTCATCACGTCCTCAAACCATTTGAGCTTTTGCTTGTCAGTCAGGGCTTCGCCTTTTTGCGCACAGGCATTCATGAGCTCAGTATCCTGTTCGGCTTGTGATTTAGAAAGTTCCTGGCCACAAGTACAAGCACTTGGGTCTTTGGGGCTGCAACTAAAGAAAAGAAATAGCGCGAAAATAGAAAAGAGGCGTAGTTTCATGGTTTAAAGATAAGCATTTCAATTGCTTTTTGTATTTTCGTGACGATGCTCCGATTGTTTTTCACGACTATATTCATTTGGGTTGTTTCGACCCATGCAAGCGCCCATGAATTTTATTTCGCATTTGCTGAATTGAATTACAACGAATTAAACCAACGATTTGAGGGCACGCTTATCTTTACAACCCACGACCTCGAACGCGCCATAGAACCCAAAGGCACTCTAATAGGTCGGTTCGAAAAGCTAGACGAAACTTCTGCAGAACTCAAGCTCATTGAGAACTACCTCAACGCCCATTTTCGCATCAGTTATGGGTGTGCGCTCGATTCAAACGCCGTCGATGCCTATTGCCAAGCAAATTTTGTTTTGGATGGCATCGTGACACAACTCAACGGAACTATTGAATGCTACATTTCAGCGCCAGCTAGCACTATTTACTCGCCAATTAATATCCAATTTGACGCCCTCATGGAGCGCTTCAACCAACAGCAAAATAAATGCACTTTTATGTACAGAAATCAGAAGGAAACCTTCAATTTCTTGCCCTACGATAACCAAAAATATTTTATCATCAAACCATGAAAAAACTGTTTATTGCCATTTTAACGTTTTCGAGCGCTGCTGTTTTAGCGCAAACAAAATTTGCCCAACTGGATCAAATGTTGCCAACTGCCAACAGTTACCGAGCAGCCTCGGGCGCGCCTGGCCACGCCTATTACCAGCAAAAGGCCGACTACAAAATGACTTTAGTGCTCGATGACAACAAGCAACGTTTAGATGGCGTAGAAACCATTACTTATACCAATAACTCTCCTGATCCACTGGCTTACTTGTGGTTGCAACTCGATCAAAATATTTACAACCTGGATTCAGATAGTAAAATCATAGAGGTCGAAAAAATGGAAAACTTCAAGAGTGTCTCGGATTTGCGCAAGCGCGATTTCTATTACGACGGTGGTTTCAAAATTGAGAAAATTACCAATATGAGCGGCCAACCTATGTCCTACTTCATCAATAAAACCATGATGCGCATTGACTTAGCCAAACCGCTCCTGCCAGGTCAAAACATTTCTTTTCAAATCAAATGGTGGTACAACATCAACGACCGCATGCAAGTTGGCGGACGTTCTGGCTATGAATACTTTGAGACCGACCAAAATTACCTATATACAATTGCACAGTTTTTCCCACGCATGTGTGTCTACAACGACGTAACCGGCTGGCAAAACAAGCAGTTTTTAGGTCGTGGTGAATTCACATTGCCTTTTGGCGACTACGAAGTGAGTATTACCGTTCCTGCAGACCATATCGTTGCCGCTACCGGCGAATGCCAAAACTATGCAAGCGTACTGACCGCCGAGCAGCGCAAGCGCTATGACCTCGCCAAAAAATCTGACGCTCCGGTACTCATTGTAACGCAAGCTGAGGCAGAGGCTGCCGAGAAAAACAAAGCGCAAAAAACCAAAACTTGGGTCTACAAAGCAACAAATGTCCGCGATTTCGCCTTTGCGACATCGCGCAAATTTATTTGGGATGCCCAAAAACAAACGGTTGGTGGCAAAGACGTTTTATGCATGAGTTATTATCCAAAAGAAGGCAACCCACTTTGGGAGCGCTATTCAACCAAACTCGTTGCGCATACCATCAAAACCTACTCCAAATACACCATCAATTACCCTTACCCTGTAGCCATTTCTGTGCATTCTAAATGGATAGGCATGGAGTATCCCATGATTTGTTTTAACGGTGGCCGACCAGAACCAGACGGCACTTATTCAGAAGGCGAAAAATACGGCATGTGGGGCGTCATTATCCACGAAGTAGGCCATAATTTCTTCCCGATGATCATTAATTCCGACGAGCGTCAATGGACCTGGATGGACGAAGGGCTCAATACTTTTGTGCAATACCTGACCGAACAAGAATGGGAACGCGACTACCCTAGCCGCAGAGGACCTGCCTACCTAATTGCCGACTACATGCGTGGCGATGTCAGCGGAATTTCACCCATCATGACCAATTCTGAATCGATTAAACAATTTGGAAACAATGCCTACGGCAAACCAGCCACCGCGCTCAATATACTGCGTGAAACCGTCATGGGGCGCGAGCTATTTGACTACGCATTTAAAACCTACTGTGAGCGCTGGGCCTTCAAACACCCCACCCCAGCCGATTTTTTCCGAACCATGGAAGACGCTTCTGCAGTTGACCTCGACTGGTTTTGGCGCGGTTGGTTCTACTCTACCGACCATGTCGATATTGCCGTGACCGACGTCAAATGGTTTGAGTTGAACACACAAAACCCAGATCTTGAAAAAGCCTTTTTACAACAAAAAGACGCGCAAAAAGATGTGTTCATCGGCGATACGCGCAATAAAACCGCTATTACTCAGACCGTCAACGAGCGCGATGCCCAAATCGACGACTTTTATGCCAAGCGCAATATTTATGCGGTCGATGCAATTGACCGCAAAGATTACCAAAACTTTGTATCCAAAACGAGTGCAGAAGATTTAGCTTATTTAAATGCTGGCAAGCAATTGTACGAACTCACGTTTGAGAACCTTGGCGGTCTTGTTATGCCACTAATAATTGAAGCGACTTTTGCCGATGGCAGCACCAAAGTAGAGCGTATTCCAGCAGAAATCTGGCGCATTGAAGAATTAAAAGTGAGCAAAGTGTTTGTATATGACCAACCTGTTGTGTCTTTTCGTCTAGATCCATTCTTAGAAACAGCCGATACCGACCTCGACAACAATACTTGGCCAAGAGTTATGCTTCCGACCCGTTACCAACTGTACAAACAAGAGCCAAAACGCGAGAACCCAATGCAGCGTCAACAACGTTTAGAGCAAATGCAACGCGGCAATTAAGTTCGAAATCTTTTTTAAACTTACAGTTTCTGAAAGGAAACCAATTCTTGTCTTGAGCCCGATTTCAATAGGTAATAATATGCGCCAGCTTTGAGCATGTGGATCTCTAAACTGAGTATTTGCAGTCCATTGTTCAACTGACCTTCAAAAGACTTTTGGAGCACCTTGCCATTTTGGTCAATCAAAAAGACCTCAAGGTATTCTTGGCCTGACACGAATTTCAATTGATGCTGGCCCAAACTCGGATTTGGGAAAACAAGTGGTTTTTGCTGCGCAATTATTGGTTTTTCAGAAACAGAATTAGTACAGCCTTGTAAGAGATCGTAGTAGGTAATGTTTTGCTCGAATAAACTTTGGATCACTTGCTGATCAACCTCAAACCAGTCTTTTAAGATACTTGCGTAAATATCGCGAAAATCAATGTTCATCGGTAAGCCCGCTTGATTGTTCACTTGATTCGGAATTTGGGGATTGGCCCCAATGATACCATTGCTTATACACGAACCAAACATAATGAGCGGTGCAGCATCACCATGGTCTGTGCCCATACTGCCGTTGCTGGCAATTTGTCGACCGAATTCTGAAAAAGTAAGACCAGCAACGCGCTGTTCTAGGCCTAATAACTGAAGGTCATTCTGAAAAGCACGAACAGCATCAGAAATCCGCTTTAATAAGTTGGCATGAGTACCTTCTTTCACGTCATTTTGATCAACTTGTGCATCATGTGTATCAAAACCATTCACGTTTAATATGTATACCTTGGTTTGCAACCCGCCAGAAATCATTTGTGCGACGTACTTGAGCTGAACTGCAAGTGGATTCTGAGGGTCGTATAGATTGGAAAGCGAATTGCCCGCACTGGCCGCGCTACTAATTTGCTGACCATACTCGTTGGTCTGATTGATCAAGGTAGAAATGTATTCAATTTGCCCACCATAATAGGTACCATCATTGGTGACGGAGGTCAGAAGCAAATTCGAGGAATTGAACGGATCTGAAACCGCATGGCTGAAATTTCCCATGAGCCCTTGACAAGTACTAGATACTTCTGAACCCATTGAAATGGCAAAAGGATCTGGAAAATCGACGTTCGGATAAGCATCCGGAAAATTAGGATAAGTGCTATCGAAGTAACGACCCAACCAGCCACTGGTTTGATTGATATCCAAAGCACCTGTGGTCCAGATGTCCATGGAACGAAAATGAGACCGGTTGGGCTCTGGGTAACCCACATTTTGAATCACACTAAGTTTACCTTCATTGAAAAGCGTTTGCATTCCGGTCATTTTGGGATGCAAACCCACTTCTGCCGTTAGTGGTAAAATTTGGCTTTCGGGCACTAAAATGTTCGCGCGTTGGACCAACAATTCAGCATATTGATCTCTAGGGAACACCATATTAAGACCGTCGTTTCCGCCATTCATGCGAATTAAAATCAAGACTTTATCTTCAGCACTCTTCGGTACATCGAACAACTTTTTAGCAATGGCTTGCATCGAGAAACCATCCTGTACAAAAGGTAAAGACAAACTGGCCAGCGCACTGTTTCTGAGGAAGGATCTTCTTTTCATTAGCAAACGTGAAATTGAGGCATTTTAAACATGACATTCAATACAGCTTGCATGCGCAATTCAACTGGATTGAAAAAAACAGGATTGGTCGGATCAGCAAGATATTCATTGTATTGGAGCGTCCATTCAAAATCGGGCAATCCATTGGTCAGGATATTTTTAATGGCCAATTTATCGGCCAGCGGAATATCTTTCGGAAAGAAAACCAGACAAAGATCATCGATGACTTGAGGTGCAGACGCGGGCGCTGACAAACCATTAAGTAAATCAACAACTTTGATTTTAAAGACATTTCCATTGACATTGTAAAAATTGGATGTCAATAAATTGGCGACGTCAAAGCGCTTTTTAATGTAGGTTGAATTGATCCAAAGTCTGTAAAAAGCAGGAGCCTGGTAATATGGCGTCCAGCCTGCTACACTCGGCGGAGCAGCATAACCTTGTCCCATTTGATCTGCCAAACCATACATCGATAAATAGATTTGATAGTTGGACTGTAAATCAAAATTGGCAGAAGTGTTCGAGGTGTTGAGCATCGCACATAGCGTCTCGAGCGGAGATCTAATAATTGCACCTCGAACTGAAATGTCGTAGAAATGTGCACTTGAAAGTAATTCTTGTAGCACCGGTGCCACCTCAAAATTTGTTGCGGTAAATGTTTGAGCCATGTCGGCAATTATATTTTGCTCAACCCATGAGGTGATGTCATGGTTTACAAAATACCTGTACAGTTTTCTGCAAATGTATTTCGCTGTATCTGGTTGATTGAAAACGACATCAATATAATTGGCGTATTCGTTGGCACCAGCTGCCGATATCGTTTGATTGGCAAAATGATAGGAAAGGGTTTTTGTGGTGTTGTCGTGGAGTGGTGCCATGAACTGGCTCGTCACTTGAGGAAGTGTTGCGCTTCGCACTCCTTGAACAATATAGCCCGTAAAAATTTTGGCCGCAGCTGCAACATCTTGCTCAGTAAACGTTGCGTAATCGCCGGCTGCAAGTTGCGCACCTTTACCAACGGTGAACAATTCCAAAAGTTCCCTGCCATAGTTCTCATTTGGTGAAAATACAGTATTGGTAGAGCCATTCAAAAACAGGAGCATACACGGATCTACGGTGACGTCCTTGACAAGTTGCTTGATGTTACCCAGCGCATGCTGACGCAAAAGTTGTAAAAAATAATACATCGCGCGGGCATCGCCCGAAGTGGTAACGCCAAAATGGTTTTGCCAAAAAAATTGCATTTTCTCGGTAAGGCTCAGGCTCTCTTGATTGAGGTTTTTGGCAAGCCAAGCTCCTAATGATTTCATTCGGGCTCCTTCTGTCTGAATATTTGCTGTTTGATCTACAGGATAAACCGCATTCACCCAAGTTTCACCTATATTCACAATTTGTTCGGCTGCGTCGTAAGCGAGGGGTTGGTCTATTGGTGCAGCTGTAAAAAGTTGGTTGAGTGTCTGGCTCAGGCCCAAATTAACGGCATTTTGAATATCGGCAAAGGTTGCACCAAACGTGCAGCGCCGTAATAAATGTGCTGCTTCGGCGGCAGTCCAAGGACCTGTGTAGGGCGTCATTGTCTTAAAATTTACGTACAAAGTACTTTTTTTTAGGATGCAAAGCAACCCAAAGGCAGAATTTTCGTTCTAAAATCACGATTATTTAACTTAAATTTGTGTACCTACATAACCTACCACATATGATCAAGAAGATTATCTTCTCCGTATTTTCGCTCTCCACTCTTTTTACACAGGCCCAACAATCTGTAACCTTTAACTATACTGGTGCTGTTCAAACTTGGACGGTCCCGCCTTGCGTGTATTCCATTCAGGTAGACGTTCGCGGTGCGAAAGGTGGTGGTACTTTAGCTACCCCATTTGTGGGTTCTGGTCAAGGCGGAAACGGTGCGCGCGTGCAGCACCCGAGCATTGCCGTTACGCCCGGACAAGTACTAGAAATTCGTGTCGGCGGTAACCCAACAGGCCCTGCAGGCGGTTGGAACGGCGGTGGCAACGGTCATGCTGCTCCATCCAATCCACAATACGAATCCAAAGGTGGAGGCGGCGCCTCTGACATCCGCATTGCACCTTATGCCATGACCAACCGCATTGTTGTAGCTGGCGGTGGCGGCGGTCGTGCTGGTGGCTCAGGACAAACCAACTACCAGGCAACTGGTGGCCAAGGCGGTTGCGCTACAGGCCAAACCGGAACCGGCTCTCCATTTACCGGAACGGGCGGCGGCGGCGGAACGCAAGTTGCAGGCGGTAATGGTGGCCCACCATGGGGTGGCGGCCAACCAGGTTCAGCTGGTACCATAGGAACTGGCGGAAACGGTGGTTTTTATGCAACAGCAGCAGGCGGCGGCGGCGGCGGCGGCTACTACGGCGGCGGCGGCGGCGGTGGCGACAACTGCTGCGCAGGTGCCAATGGCGGCGGCGGCGGCGGCGGCGGCTCAAGCTTTTACCCAGCTGGCGGTACTTGTACCCAAGGTTTTCAGACTGGTCATGGCCAAGTTGTCATTACCTACACCGCAGGTTCTACATCCATTACAGTTGCCAATAACGGTCCATATTGCGTTGGTGATCAAATAAACCTAACAGCCACCAACGGTTCTCCAACCTACTCCTGGACTGGTCCTAATGGCTTTACATCCAACTTACAAAACCCAACGATTCCAAATGCCACTGCAGCTGCTGCAGGTGCATACATTGTTACTTACGATGCTGGTGGTTGTGTTTCCACAGCAACAACTACCGTAGTGGTCAACATTCCAGTCGTACCCACATTTAACCAAATTGCACCTATCTGTGAAGATGCAACGGCTCCAAGTTTGGCAACAATGTCTACCAACGTACCGGCCATTCAAGGCACCTGGAATCCGGCAGTGATCAATACAGCCAACTCTGGAACCACTACCTACACGTTTACACCAAATGCGGGTATCTGTGCAACACAAGCCACTATGAATATCCAAATTCTTCCTAACGAACAATCTACCTTTAATCAAATCCCCGACTTGTGTATCAATGATGCTGCGCCAGCACTGCCTGCAACATCTACCAATAACATTCCTTACACAGGTACCTGGAGCCCTGCTACAATCTCAACGAACACAGCAGGTACTTTCACTTATACTTTCACCCCAACTGCGGGTCAGTGCGCTTTCCCTGCCACTATGGATATCGTTGTGCATGCGCTCACCACACCGCAATTCAATCCGATGGGTCAGATTTGCCAATACATGACAAACGTTGTGATACCAACAACGGCAATCAACACGAGCTCCTATTTAGGTGGGCCACTTATTACCGGAACTTGGAATAGCCCAACCGTTATTACCAATGCGCCAGGCACCGTGAATTATACATTTACGCCGGCACCTAATCAATGTGCTTCAACACTCACCTTCCCTATTACGGTTGATCCGCTTATTGTGCCGCAATTCACCCAAATTCCACAATTGTGTCAAGACGACGCCAATCCAATTTTCCCAACTACCTCTAACAACGTACCGGGTATAACAGGTTCTTGGACGCCGCCTAACATCGACACCTCAATTCCTGGCATCTTGACCCACACTTTCTTCCCTGACCCGGGGCAATGCGGTGACACCGTCGACATGACCATCACAATTGTACCGGCTGTGCCGCCAACTTTTGTTGCCGATACACTCTCTGGTTGTAATCCGCTACTTGTCAATTTAAGCACTATTGGGGCTGTACAAGGTGCAGTATACACTTGGTACTGGGGCGGCACCCAAATTGGCCAAGGCAGCAACTTCTCTTATACTTTTGATGCAAGTGGCTACCACGATATCACACTCGAATATAACTTATTGGGCTGTATCGAAACAACCACTTACAACGACTACATCTACATGGAAAGCTACCCAGAAGCTTCTTTTGCAGCTTTGCCTGGTGCACTTACCGAGAGCACTATGCCTATTCAGTTTGTAAACAACTCCGTGGGGGCAATAACCTATGTATGGGATTTCGATGACAACAGTACCTCAACCGAGGAAAATCCCAATCATATGTACGTAGGCGTAACTGAAAACTTACTCGTTACACTTACAGCCTACACCTCTTTGGGTTGTTCAGATGAGTACCAATTGAATCTTCCGGTCATTGCCGAACCCATTTATTACGTACCTAATACGTTCACACCTGACGAAGACGAACACAACCAAACTTGGCAAGCGATTTTCACCACAGGTTTTGACCCACATGCCTTCCATTTGGCTGTGTACAACCGTTGGGGCGAAATCATTTGGGAAACCCAAGATGCAACCCAGGCTTGGGATGGTACCTACGGCCCAGATGCCATGAAAGTGCCGGCAGGCATGTACACCTGGAAACTACAATTTGAAACCAAAGAAAACGACTATCGCAAGATAGTCACTGGGCACCTCAATCTGATTAGATAGTGTCCTTTCTCTTATCAAGCAAAAAGGCGAACCGTTGGTTCGCCTTTTTTTATGCTCAAATGATTAATTTAAATTTATTTCTTTCTAAAGAAAATCTTAACTGGCACTCCTTCAAAGTCAAAACGCTCTCTTAAGCGGTTTTCTAAAAAGCGTTTGTAAGCATCTGTGAGGTATTGGGGCAAATTACAAAAGAAAGCAAACGCCGGAGCGTGTGTGGGCAACTGCGTGACAAACTTGATACGGATGTATTTACCTTTCATGGCTGGTGGTGGCGTATGCGCAATGACTTCTAACATGACTTCGTTGAGTTCATGAGTAGGTATTTTACGCGTTCGATTTTCGTACACGCGCATGGCGGTCTCGAGTGCGCGGTGAATACGCTGTTTTTCTATAGCCGATGTAAAAATGATAGGCACATCATTGAAGGGCGCTAGTTGTTCGCGCAGGTTGGCTTCGAATTGAACCATTGTATTTTGATCCTTTTCTACCAAATCCCACTTATTGACCAACACGACGACTCCTTTGGAATTTTTTTCGATCATGTAATAAATACTGAGATCTTGTTTTTGAATTCCCTCTGAAGCATCTATCATAAACAAACAGACATCGGCGTTTTCGATGGTGCGCACAGAGCGCAGCACAGAATAGTATTCGATGTCTTCGGTAACTTTCGCTTTTTTGCGGATGCCAGCGGTATCAATAAGTAAGAAGTCAAAGCCAAAAGACTTGTAGCGCGTGTGAATGGCATCTCGGGTGGTGCCTGAGATATCCGTCACGATATTGCGCTCTTGACCAGTAAGTGCATTGACCATTGAAGACTTCCCGACATTCGGGCGCCCTACAATTGCAATGCGGGGTAGGCTATCTTCTTCGCGGACCGATTCATCTTCTTTATTGAAGTACTTCACGAGCTCGTCTAGAATTTCGCCGGTTCCGCTACCATTGGTGGCACTGAGGTCAAAAACCTCGCCCAAACCAAAGGTGTAAAATTCAGAGGAAAGTCCGACACGCTCAGTGTTGTCTACCTTGTTGGCTGCGATCAGCACCGGTTTCTTGCTTTTACGCAAGAGTTGCGCAACGATTTCGTCCATATCGACAATGCCTGTCATGACATCGACCATAAAGACGATAACAGTGGCTTCTTCTATGGCGATTTCTACTTGCTTGCGGATTTCTGCTTCAAAAATATCTTCTTTGGTGGTTGCATATCCGCCTGTATCTATTACAGAAAATTGATACCCATTCCACTCACCCTTTCCATAAAGGCGATCTCGGGTTACGCCACTCACTTCTTTGACGATGGCGTCTCGAGATTCTGTGAGGCGGTTAAATAAAGTGGACTTTCCAACATTTGGACGTCCGACAATGGCAACTATATTACTCATGTGGTGTGCTTAATATCCGTATTTCTTGAGTTTGGCATCGGAATGGCGCCAGTCTTTGTCTACTTTGACGTAATTCTCAAGGAAAACTTTGGTTTCAAGGAATTTTTCCATGTCTAGGCGCGCTTCTCTACCAATACGCTTGAGCATTTCTCCGCCGCGCCCAATGATGATACCGCGTTGTGAATCGCGTTCGACGATGATATTGGCTCTAATGCGGGTCAGGCCAGGTTCTTCTTTGTATTCTTCGATTTCGACTTGGGTACTGTAAGGAATTTCTTTCTGACAATGAATAAAGATCTTTTCTCTAATGATTTCAGAGATGAAAAAACGCATGGGTCTATCGGAAAGCTCTTCTTTGTCGTAGTATGGCGGGCTCTCGGGAATTAACGCCAAGATTTCTTCCCAGACAGCTTCGATGTTAAATTTGTGCAAGGCAGAAACCGCATAGACCTTTGCTTTGGGAAGTTTCTCTTGCCAGTACACGACGCGCTCCATGACTTTTTGTTGGTCAGAGTTGTCTATTTTATTGATCAAACACAAAACCGGAACCGAAAGGCGCTGGATGCGCTCAAGGGTTTCTTTATGGTTCATGTCGTTTTCATGGGTATCGGTCATGAAAATAAGTACATCGGCATCTTGAATAGAAGAATTGACATACTCCATCATGTTTTCGTGGAGCTTATAGGCCGCATTGACCACCCCGGGGGTGTCTGAAAAAACGATTTGGTAATCTTCGTCGTTGACAATACCCAAAATGCGATGACGGGTTGTTTGGGCTTTGGAACTCACGATAGAGAGTTTTTCACCAACCAACTGATTCATCAGGGTAGATTTACCAACATTTGGTGATCCGACAATATTTACAAAACCTGATTTGTGCGCCATAGCCTCTTTGAAAGTGCAAAGGTACGATTATTTGACGGGATGCCCATCAAACAACAGTTGGTCGATACAAAACTAATTTTATTTATATTCGAAACATGGAAGCAATTGAACAACAAATAGCGGCGCTCAAGTCGCAACTTACAGGCGATCTATTCTCAGACATCGAGACGCAACAAAAGATCTATGAACTCAAAAAACAGCTCAACCCGCAAATTGAGCACGCGCCCGAACAAGACGACGACGATGGTTGTTTGTACTGTGGAAGCTAAACCACTAACTATGAAATTTTTATCACTACCGAAGTTGCATTATTTCTTGACAATCCTATTCTCATCAATATCCCTTCTGTCTTTTGGGCAACTTGGTAATAATATGTACGGTCTACATCGTACCTTAAATCCGCCGAGCGTTGCTTTTGTGGAAATGGATCCTGTCAATGGTATTCTTACTCCAATTGGCACAACGGTGCTGAGCAACACCATCAATACAACGGGTGTGGCCCTAAATCCCTATAACTTGAGTTACTCCTATCAAGACGACGACTCATGGTTGTCACTTTCCTTGCAAAATGGAACAGTGCTCTCTGATGTAGTCGTCAATTTACCAAGTGCCTCCGGCGACTTCAATAATTTCCGTTTCAACACTGCCGATTCAGTCATGTACGGTTTGTATTCACAGGTTGTTTACAATCAAACCACTGGTACTTATAGCGGCGATATGCGTCTAGGAAGTTGTGATTTATCAACAGGTCTTGTTACGCTCATCTCGCCAACATCTATTGCGACGAGCTATACCATGGCTGGTGCAGTAATCAATCCGCATCTCATGGTATATTACTTCATAACCGAAGGGAAAATGCGCGGTTTAGATATCTACAATGGTACTATTTATTCTGACCCGACCATCACGATTCCTTCTGGTGGCAATAGCTTTGATAACTTCGCCTATAACTGCGCAGATACCACCATGTATGGCCTCATCATGCAGAATGGCGTCAAATGCCTCGGGAAAATTGATGCAAGTACCGGCGTCGTTACACCACTTGCCACACAGCTCAATCTCCCGAATTATATCATGAATGCCGCTTCAATTGACCCAATAAACGGCATTTATTATTTCGAAACGATGCTCAGTAATGGGGTAAATCTCGTCGGCCTTTCCTTGCTAGATGGATCGATTGTTTCTACGGTTGTACTGCCGAACGGCAGTTATTTTGACATGTTCCGCATCGACAGTGATTGTTATGAAGCTTTTCCGACTAGAGTAAATCCGGCAGCCCAACTAGAACAATTCGACGATACTTCGATTCAAATCTCACCAAACCCTGCAGATGCCTTTCTTCAAATCAGCAGTAAAGCTCCTATTCAGCATTGGCAGCTTTACGATGCCTGCGGTGCAAGTGTCGAGCTCGGTTTAAATCAAATGCAAACCAATATCATACATCTTGAAAAATTGATTCCAGGCATTTATTTTATCGAGATAACAAGCAATCAGGTCACAACAAGAAAGCGCTTTGTAAAAATGTAAACCCATGAAACGCCTCAAATACTTGCTCGTCTTTACGTTGCCGCTCTCTGTCGGAATTTCGTTTGAGGCGGTCGGTTGGCTGAGTTATCTTCCGGTATATATTTTCTTTGTGCTTGTTCCTTTACTCGAGCTAGTTTTGCCGTCCAAATGGCAAACCAATACAGCCACAGAGCAGTCATTGCAAAATGCAAGCATGTATTACGATTTCCTGTTGTACGCACTTGTTGTGGTACAGTGGTTGTTTTTGATTTATTTCTTAGCCAATCAGCACTTGGCTCCAGACCAAACTACATGGTGGGGGCGTGCTGTTTCTATGGGCATCATGTGTGGCGTTATTGGCATAAACGTAGGCCACGAACTTGGGCACAGATCCGGGCGTCTCGAACAATTCTTTGGCGAGCTCTTACTTCTGAGTTCGTTAGAAAATCATTTTTTACCTTACCACAATAGAGGGCATCATACAAATGTTGCCACACCTCAAGACCCAGCCACTGCCAGAAAAAACGAAGCGGTCTATGTTTTTTGGTTTCGATCACAAATAGGAAGTTACATTCAAGCATGGCAAATTGAAACCAAACGGATGCAAATTATTGGTAGTTCCTTTTTTTCGTTGCGCAATAAAATGTTGGTATATACTTTGGTGCATATTACTTGCTTCGCCCTCATTTTGATTTTATTTGGAAACCAAGCCTTATTGTCTTTTTTAACCGTAGCCGCTATCGGGATCTTACTACTCGAAACCGTTAATTACATAGAGCATTATGGTTTGCTCAGGCAAAAGAATGAAAATGGACGCTATGAGCTGGTGAAGCGCAAGCACTCTTGGAACAGCAACCATATTTTGGGTCGGCTTATTTTATTTGAACTAAGCAGACACAGCGAACACCACTACAAACCTGATAAACCTTATCAGTTATTACACTCAGAAGCCTCGGCACCCACTATGCCCACTGGGTACCCCGGCATGATGCTGCTTTCTTTTGTGCCGCCGCTCTTCTTTATGGTAATGAACAAGCGCGTAGCAGCAGCCCTTAATGGCTGAAATCAATATAATTTTTGACGTTTAAGCAAGTACTTTAAAAGCACTTGTTCATAACCTTCTTCGATGGGAGCAGGCATGAAATCAATGCCGTTGTTGAGGCAGCGCAACTGCAATTCATTGAAATGTGCTTGAATGGCTTCTTGGTATTTTTCTCGGACGTCACCAGGGCGCAAATGCATGCGCTCCCCTGTTTCCATATCGATCAATTGATACGGCCGATCCTCCAATGCAAAAGACTGCTCCATCCCTTGGTGATATACGTGAAAGAGCAAAACTTCGTGTTTGTTGTGTTTGAGATGTTGCAATGCATCAAAGAGCGCTGGAGTTTGGCTTGGGTCGTCGAGTAAGTCCGTAAAAACCACTACCATGCTGCGCTTGTGGGTAAGTTCTGCAATATCGTGCAATGCTTTGATGGTAGCCGTATCTTTTTTGTTTTCTTCTCTGTAATTGACCAAGCGTTGTTCGAGCTCACTGTACAAGTAACGATGATGCAACAAAGAAGATTTTGCAGCGGTGTGTAAACGCAAGGCGCTATCAAAAATACTGAGTCCAACAGCATCGCGTTGACGTTTCAATAATTCAATGAGGCTAGCCGCAGCATAAACGGCATATTCGTATTTACTGATCCCCGTCTGAGGAAAGTACATAGAGCTGGAGTCGTCGATTACAATTTGGCAGCGTAAGTTTGTCTCTTCTTCGTACTTTTTGGTAAATAATTTTTCAGAACGACCATATAAACGCCAATCAATATTACGGGTAGATTCCCCTGGATTGTATAGGCGGTGTTCGGCAAATTCTACCGAAAAACCATGAAAAGGGCTTTTGTGTAAACCTGTAATAAACCCCTCCACGACTTGCTTTGCCAAGAGTTCAAGGTTGCCAAATTGGGCCAAGCGTAAGCGATCTATCGACTTCATTGTAAAACAAAGTTAACAAAGTAGCGCATAACCAAAGCAACCTTCACAAGCTTACCCACGTTATTGTTTATAAATCCCTGATTATGAAACATTTTTTACTCCTCTTCGCCAGCTCGTTATGCTTCCTACAATTGAGCTTTGCACAGGTTAGTGGCTTTGCAATTACCAATTTGCTTTTACCGCCTAATTTCAATCCGGTTAGTTGTGATCAAACGGTCAGCATCGGCTTTTCAGCCTTGAGTCCGGCACCAAATGCCTCTTATAATTTTGATCTTCCGTATATTATTCAAGGGAATAATTTTTCAGGATTCCAATTCCAATCGGTTGTTAACTGGGGCGACGGCGCTACGTCAAATGCCGGTGGTGGTACCTCCACAACAGCTACAAATATTGTGATGAATCCGCCGCTAACGCACAACTACAATACGCCCGGAACTTACTTGATTACAACCACAGTTTACAATCCTGCCAACCAGACATATGCTATAGATAGCCTAAATTACACTGTTGGATTTTGTAACTATCAAGTTTATGCTTTTGTTGGACTAGACTGTGACAACAATGGAACCGTAGAGCAAAATATACAGAATGTACCTTTTCAATTGATAGGAACAAATGGCCAACTTTACCAAGACAGTAGCCAGAATACCATGCTGCTTTTCTCCAATATTATACCCGGAACCTACACATTTCAAATTGATCCCCAATGGTTGGCCGCCAACGGATTTCAAGTTCAAAGTAGTTTTCCTGGCAACACAGTCACCATACCCAATTCAGGTGTAACAACCTATTCATTTACACTGATTTGTAATCAAGGGCAAACGCAATTATGCGTTGGCGGTACCGTTTTTTGCGACCAAAATGGCAACGGCCTTTTAGACAGCAACGAGAGCCCGGTAGCCAACGCACCCGTTCAAGTCAATGGATTCACAACCTATACAAATACCAGCGGGCAATACAATCTAACCTATGTTGGCAACACAAATCAAGCATATGGCATTCAAGTAAGCCCAAACTGGATTGCAAATAACAGCTACACCGTACCATTGAACGCCCCAGATTCTGTCGTTGCCAACCCCTGTACTTGGGGTACAACGCCCGTTCAGGTGAATATCCCGCTGAATTGTAGCAACCCGAGTACCACGAATTGTTATGGTGGCTATGTGTTTTGCGATGCCAA
>CAZINO010000046.1:0-18355 GCA_964540625.1 uncultured Lishizhenia sp.
AGGATCTGGATGGTTTCGTCAATGCTGGTAGGTTCTATGATGACCTTCTGAAAACGACGCTCAAGGGCGCCGTCTTTTTCGATGTATTGACGGTATTCATCCAAGGTTGTTGCACCAATGGCTTGCATTTCGCCTCTGGCTAGTGCAGGCTTGAACATATTGGAGGCATCTAGGGAACCGCTTGCACCTCCAGCACCGATAATGGTGTGGATTTCATCGATAAACAAAATGATATCCGGGTTTTTCTCGATTTCTTGCATCACTGCTTTCATGCGCTCCTCGAACTGACCGCGGTATTTGGTGCCGGCGACCAAAGAAGCGAGGTCTAAAGAAACGATGCGCTTGTTGAATAAAATGCGAGATACTTTGCGTTGCACGATGCGCAGAGCCAAACCTTCGGCTATTGCCGATTTACCAACACCGGGTTCACCAATCAATATCGGATTGTTTTTTTTGCGACGCGATAAAATTTGACTGACGCGTTCGATTTCTTTTTCACGGCCGACAATTGGGTCTAGACGGCCCAACTCTGCCATTTTGGTGAGGTCCCGACCAAAATTGTCTAAAACAGGCGTTTTGGATTTAGGGTCGGCGCTTTTGCGCTGGGCTTGCGAGAAATTCTCTTCGTTTTCTTCTTGACCTGAGCCAGGAAACTCAGCGCTTGGTTGTTGTTTGTCTTGGAGCATAAGTTCGTATTCATCGCGGGCGTTTTCGTACATGACGCCGTATTTGTTTAAAATTTGACAAGCAACGCTGTCTTCGTAGCGCAGAATAGTTAAAAGCAAGTGTTCGGTACCTATGATACTTTGCTTGAATTCTTTTGCCTCTAGATAGGATTGCTTGATGATGTTCTCAGCTTGTTTGAGTAGCGGCAAATTCAGGTTGACTAATTCACGGACAGCCGTTTTGGAAAGCATTTTTTCAAGTTCGTCTTTGAGCGCTGGCAAGTCTAATTTGAATTCTTGGAGAATGCGAATGGCAGTGCCCTCGTTGAGACGAATGAGGCCCAACAATAAATGCTCAGCGCCGACGAACTCATTGGAGAGGCGCACGGCTTCATCTCTACTGTAGCTGATCATGTCTTTGACACGTGGAGAAAATTTAGCTTCCATGATATGATATTGCTTGTGACAAATATAACTTTTATCTGCGCACAACGTTCGGTTTTATTCACAATTTATAGGCGCATTTTGTTAGTAAAAATTAAGTGATGCGAGGCGTTGGGGTTGGCATTTTATTAATTTTGAGACACGAAATAAACTAACGCATAGACTAACACAAAAATATGGCTGAAGGCGAAAAAATCATTCAGATCAACATTGAAGATGAAATGAAATCCGCATACATCGATTACTCGATGTCTGTAATTGTATCGCGTGCACTACCAGATGTCCGCGACGGATTCAAACCAGTGCACCGCAGGGTTCTTTACGGAATGCAAGACCTAGGTGTATTTTCCAACCGTCCTTACAAGAAGTCTGCAAGAATTGTCGGAGAAGTACTCGGTAAATACCACCCACACGGCGACAGCTCTGTCTACGACACAATGGTCCGTATGGCCCAGCCTTGGTCTTTGCGCTACCCACTTGTCGACGGACAAGGAAACTTCGGTTCGGTAGATGGCGACAGCCCTGCTGCAATGCGTTACACCGAAGCGCGCTTGCGTAAAATTGCCGAAGAAATGCTCGACGACCTCGAAAAAGAAACCGTCGACTTTCGTCCAAACTTCGATGACTCACTTCAAGAACCGAGTGTTTTACCAACCAAAATCCCCAACCTGCTCGTTAACGGCGCTGCGGGTATTGCAGTTGGTATGGCAACCAACATGGCGCCACACAACCTCACTGAAGTTGTGGACGGCACCATTGCCTACATTGACAACCGCGACATCACCGCCGAAGAATTACTACAATACATCAAAGCGCCAGACTTCCCGACCGGTGGTATTATATATGGCTACGAGGGTGTTCGCGATGCTTTCTTAACAGGTCGCGGCCGCGTAGTCATTAGAGGAAAAGCCGAAATCGAAGAAGAAAACGGCCGCGAACAAATTATTGTAACCGAAATCCCTTATCAGGTCAATAAAGCCGAGATGATCAAAAAGATCGCCGAGTTGGTCAATGACAAGAAAATTGAAGGGATCTCTGACCTCCGCGACGAATCTGACCGCAACGGAATGCGTATCGTCTTTGAAATCAAGCGCGATGCCATTGCCAATGTTGTACTCAACAAACTATATAAATTCACGCAGCTTCAGACCTCGTTTTCTGTCAATAACATCTGTTTGGTAGACGGCCGTCCGCGCTTGCTCAACGTTCGTGACCTCATCCACGAGTTTGTCGAATTCCGCCACGACGTCGTTATTCGTCGTACCCGTTATGAATTGCGCAAAGCTGAGGAAAGAGCACACATTTTAGAAGGCCTCATTATTGCGTCAGACAACATTGACGAAGTCATTGAAATCATCAAGTCATCTGCCAGCCCAGACGACGCCCGCGACCGACTTGCCACACGCTTTGGACTCTCAGAAATCCAAACGCGCGCCATCGTCGACATGCGCTTGCGTCAACTTACAGGCCTCGAGCAAGACAAACTCCGCGCTGAGTTCGATGAACTCATGAAACTCATTGCGGACCTCAAAGACATCCTCGACAAAGAAGAGCGCCGCATGCAAATCATCAAAGATGAACTCATCGAAGTGCGCGCCAAATACGGAGATGAACGCCGCTCCTCTATAGAATACAGCGCCAGCGAAATGCGCATGGAAGACCTCATTGCCGACGAAGAAGTTGTTGTCACTATTTCACATGCTGGCTACATCAAACGCACCAACTTGGCCGAGTACAAAGTACAAAACCGCGGCGGAATGGGCTCCAAAGGTTCGGCAACCCGTGACCAAGACTTCTTGGAACACCTCTTTGTGGCTACCAACCACAACTACCTTTTGATATTTACCGAAAAAGGGCGTTGTTTCTGGATGCGTGTCTACGAAATTCCGGAAGGCAACAAAACCTCCAAAGGTCGGGCCATTCAGAACCTTATCAATATTCCACAAGACGACAAAGTCAAGGCCTACGTCAAAGTGCTCGACCTCACCGACAAAGACTACGTTGAAAACAACTTCATTGTCATGTGCACCAAACAAGGTGTCATCAAGAAAACATCACTCGAAGCATACTCGCGTCCACGCTCCAACGGTATCAACGCCATTGGTATCCGAGACAACGACGAGCTGCTCGAGGCTAAACTCACCAACGGCAGTAACGAAATCGTCTTGGCAACCAGCGAAGGCCGCGCCATTCGTTTCAACGAAGCTACCGTGCGCCCAATGGGTCGAAATGCCTCAGGGGTACGCGGCGTGAGCCTCACCTCGCCTACTGACGTCGTCATCGGCATGATCTGCGTCGAGGACATTTTCTCGACCATTCTTGTGGTATCCGAAAAAGGCTACGGCAAACGCACCTTCCTCAATGACCCCGAAGACAAAGAACCTGTTTACCGCATCACCAACCGCGGCGGTAAAGGCGTCAAAACGCTCAATATCACAGACAAAACAGGCAAACTGCTCTCGATTCAAAACGTGTTTGACGAAGACGACCTCATGATCATCACCAAATCAGGTGTGACCATCCGTATGCACGTAGATACCATTCGTACCATGGGCCGCGCAGCGCAAGGGGTCAAACTCATCAATCTAAAAGGCAATGCTGAAATAGCTGCCATTGCACGCGTGCCACGCGCCGAAGACGAAGAAGAAATCGAAAATGCAGAGGGCAGTGAAAATGGCACGGAAATTGAAAACAACGAAGCCCAAAGCGAATAAACTATTGATCATGAAAAAACAAATCCTTTTTGCAGGCCTAAGCATCGTATTGAGTGCTGCCACTTTCGCACAAAAAAAGAATGTTACTGACGCCATCCTTTTAATGCGCAAATACAACCCGGTTGGCGAAGTCGCGGCGAATAAAAAAATAGTCGCCGAGGCCAAAAGCTTCATTGACCTCGCTGCGGTCAATGCCGAAACCGCAGAAGACCTCAAAATGCACCTTTACCGTGCAGAAATTTACTACTGTTTAAATGAGGTTAGCAACATCGAAGCAATGACAGCCGGTACACCACTAGACAAAGCCGCCGCAGACGCTAACAAAACAATCGCAGTTACATCGTTCAAAAAAGTGCTCGATGACCCCAAAAAAGCATACACGGTAGATGCACAGAGCTTCATCAATGGGCGCGCCGACTTTATGTTCAATCAAGGTATTGTGGCCTACAACGCCAAGAAATACGCCGACGCTGCAAATGCATTTTTAGCGTCGCATGAAATCAAAACCTACCTTGGCGAGGACTTCAAAGATGCCGCTGTCAATACGTCATTAGCTGCAAACTATGCCGTCGAAGACCTACTTGCTGCCAAAAAATACGATGAGGCCATTGCCTTTGCTTCCGGTATTTCAGCTGCCATGCCAAACAACATCGATATTCTGATCAGCTTGGTGAATATCAACTTACAAAAAGGCGATGTTGCTGCTACCGAAACCTACATCAATAAGGCGCTCGCACTCGACCCACTCAACAAACAGCTTTATTATGTACTCGGCACCTCTTACATGGATAAAAAAGAGAACGACAAAGCCACTGCCGCTCTTAAAAAAGCCATCGAAATTGACCCGAACTACAACGAAGCGCTCTACCAACTCGGTGCGCATCTGTATAATCTAGCTGTTGAAAAACGCAATGCAGGCGTAGAGTTAGACTACAAAGACCCGAAAGCCGCAAAATTAGAGGCCGAAGCCATGGACCTTTTCAAGCAAGCCCTTGAGCCACTAGAAAAGTACGCTAGCCAAAATGCCGATGACAAAGCCATTCTCGATATCTTGTACAAAACCAACATGAAACTCGGGAATATTGAAAAAGCCAAAGAATACAAAACAAGACTTGATGCCTTGAAAGGATAAGCCTTTTTGATATGGAATTTGTACATCCCGAACGCCTGTGGTTCCTTTTCTTGTTACTTATTCCCATTGCCATTCATCTATTTCATTTTAGAAAACGCAAAACCTTTTATTTTTCTTCGCTGCGCTTTATTCAATTTTTAGAAAAAGAGCAGCAAAGCACCAGAAAACTCAAGCACCTGTTGGTATTAATCAGCAGGTTGCTTGCTGTTAGTGCTATTGTATTTGCCTTTGCGCAACCGCAAAGCAACACAAGTGGCTCGAAAAAGAATGGTAAAAACGCAGTCCTCATTTACCTAGATAATTCGTTTTCCATGAGTGCCATCGGGACAGAAGGCACACTTTTTTCAGAAGGACGCGAACTCGCTAAACGGATCATTACCAAACTGCAACCAGATACCCGTGTTCTGGTTTGCAGCAATCTGTTGCAAAACGAAGAACAACGATTTGTGAGTAAGGCCGCTGCACTTAGTTACATCGACCAACTTGAATTGTATGCCTTACCGCGTTCGCTCAACACCATTTTTGATTGGCAACAACAAAGCATCAAACAGCACGAAATACAGCACGAAAAACTCGGCCAAATTCAACAAATTTTCATTTCTGATTTTCAAAAAAGCCAGGCCCAACTTCAAGCCCAAAGACCGACAAATAACCAATCCTTTTTTGCTTATCAATTAAAAGCCCAACAAAACCAAAACGCATACATTGACAGTATTTGGTTTGCAAAGCCAACACACCAAATGCAGACCGAACAAACGTTGCAAGTGCGCATACGTTACTTTGGCGAAGTCAAACAGAAAAGACAAGAATTAAAAGTTGAAATCGGTAAAATCAACCGTACTGTTTTTGTGGAACCAAAAGAAAACCAATCAACAGTTGTTAGCTTCCCCTACACCGAAACCAATACAGGATTTGTGACCGGAATGGCGCAACTCAATGATGCACAAATTCATTTCGACGATACTTGGTATTTTTCTTACGAGGTGCCCAAAAAAACCAGTATATATGTAATAGAAGAAGCAGGATCGAGCCCTGCCGTTTCGAAAGCCTTTGCTGTCGAACCGCGCTATGTAATTAACCGCGTGACGGCAAGCGAAGTCAACGCAAGTACACTCCAAGATTGCGATCTCATTGTCCTCAATGGGCTCAATGAAATCTCCAGTGGTTTAACCGACGAACTACTCGATGCCCAACAAAGTGGCCAGCGCATCCTGATCATCCCCGGTGAGAACATCGCCACCAATGATTACCGCCCGCTTTTGGAGGGGCTGGGCCTCCCCACTTTGTCTGCGCCTCAAAGCCAACAGTTGTCTTTGCAAGAAATCAATGATAACGATCCGTTTTTTGTTGGTGTTTTTGAGAAAAAGCAAGAACGCCTGAATGTCCAGATGCTCAAAAAAGCATACATGGTAAACAATCAAAAACAAACGAGCGCCACGCCGCTCCTGCTTTTAAGGTCGGGCCAAGCACTATTCATGCGCGCCAACACCAGTGCGTTTCTATGGACCGCTGCCTTACAACCCACTTTTGGTAGTCTTATCAATCAGGCCTTATTCCCTACCATATTATTACGTTGCGCTGAATTTGCTGGCAAACGCTTTGCGCCCTATGCCGTACTCGGACAAGATGTCCAAATGAAAATCAGGGCCCAATACCAGCAAGAAGCCCCACTCATGCTCAAATCTGCGCAAACCGAATTCATTGTTCAGCACCTGACTAAACCAAATCAAATCAATATTCAACTTGCCGGAAGCGCTGCTTTGGAAAAACTAAAAGCCGGACACTACGATTTGCGTAGCACTGAGGTACTTGCCAAACTTGCGCTCAATTATAACAGGTCAGAATCTGCATTAGCGATCTTAGATCAAGCTCAATTATTGACGCGTTTTGAAGACAACGGCATAAAAAATTGTACCTTTAACGAGGTGAAGAACGGTCAAAGCTTGCAAGCGGTTCAACTCGATTCTACTACTGCCTATTGGCGCTTGTTATTATTCTTTGGTTTGCTCTTTTTATTAGCCGAACTCGCATTGTTAAAATGGTGGAAATGAAAATTCAACTTAAAAACGCACTCATACTGGACCCCAACTCAAGTTGGCACCTACAAAAACAGGACATCCTCATCGAAGATGGACGCATTACCCAAATAGGAACTATAAGCCCTAACCCAGATGCCGTGGTGGTCGCTTCAGCAAATTTGTGCGTTACCAATGGCTTTATTGATCTCAAAGCTGACTTTTGCGATCCCGGATATGAACACAAAGAAACGGTGAGCACAGGTCTTGAAGCCGCTAGCGCTGGTGGCTATACCCAAGTTTATGTTCAGCCAAATACCCAACCTGTAATCGACAATAAATCGGTTGTAGCGTATATTCAGGCTCAGGGCGCCAACAGCACCACCCAAATCGGTGTCAACGGCGCACTTTCAAAAGGTTTAGAAGGAGAAGAACTTGCCGAAATGTACGAACTCTACCAACAAGGCGTCAGACTTTTTACAGACGACACACACAGCGTCAGCGCAGGCCTTTTGCAACGCGCTTTACTGTATACAAAAGATTTCGGAGGGCGCATAGCTTTACTCTCGAGGAATGCCTCTTTGAGTCAAAAGGCGCAGGTTAACGAAGGTGTGGCTTCTACCCGAACAGGTCTCAAAGCCGATCCACACTTGTCAGAAATTATTGAAATAGAACGCAACATTCGCTTACTGGCCTACACCGGCGGCAAAATGCACCTCTCTGGGCTCAGTACTGCCGAAGGCGTCGCTTTGGTTCGAAAAGCAAAACAAGATGGCCTGGACCTTACTGCCGATGTACATGTCATGAATCTTTGTTACACCGAAGAACAAATGCTCGGATTCAATACACATTACAAAGTATTGCCTGTGCTCAGAACTGCTCAAGACTGCGCTGCACTTTGGGATGGGCTAGCAGACGGCACTATTGACGCCATCGTAAGCGACCACCGCCCTGCTGATACCGAAGAAAAAGAACTTGAATTCGATTTAGCACATTTTGGCGCTCCACAGCTCGAGACTGTTTTTTCGGCACTGCTCAGTACCAAACCAGCGGCCCTAAACCACTTTTTACAAGCCTTGAACAACGGCCCTAGAAAAATCCTAGATTTACCAATAAATCCGATTGAAATAGGTTCTCAGGCCGAACTCACACTCTTTGATCCCGAGTTAGCGCATATTTTTAACATGCGGCCTGAACAATTGCGTTTCAGTCCTTTCAAAGACCGTACACTAAAAGGTCAAATTCTTGGCATTGTTCGCGGTGCACAAGCCACTTTAGTTCAAGACTGATGTCCAGGAGATCCTTCCTTAGAGAATTTTTTAAAGCAAATAGAATGGTTGGTTCTGTATTGCCTAGTTCTCGCTTTTTAAGCAAAAAAATGTTGGCGCCAATTTCCTTTGAACAAGCAAAAGTCATCATCGAACTGGGCCCAGGCACAGGCGTATTTACTAAAGAATTACTCGGTAAAATCAAGCCACATACACAGCTCATCGTTATAGAACTCAACGATGCCTTCTACAAAGCACTCCAGGAGAAAATTAAAGCACCAAACTTGCACCTGATTCACGGCTCAGCGGACCAAATAAGCCAAACACTGCAACGCCTCAATTTACCCAAAGCCGACTATATCTTGTCTTCATTACCGCTTTCTAATTTTCCTGCGGCTTTGCGCAACACCATACTCGACGAAGTCAAAAACAACCTCCAAGATAACGGCAAACTGATTCAGTTTCAGTACTCTCGTGGGCTTCAAAAACTCTATGGACATTTTTTCAAAGAGGTTACCATTGACTACACAGCCCTCAACCTCCCGCCTGCGTTCATTTACACTTGCACCAATAGCTGATTTCTTTTGCCTATCTTTGCGCAAAAATTTGCTTCATGCTTTCGGTAACCAATCTTTCTCTTCAATTCGGTAAACGCGTCCTTTTTGACGAAGTCAACGTAAAATTTGTCAACGGCAACTGCTATGGTGTCATTGGCGCAAATGGCGCAGGAAAGTCAACTTTCTTGAAAATCCTAACCGGTGACCAAGACCCGACAACAGGTCGTGTTGAGCTCGAACCCGGCAAGCGCATGGCTGTTTTGAAGCAAAACCACTTTGAATTTGACCAATACCAAGTGCTTCAGACCGTGATCATGGGGCACAAACGCCTCTTTGAAATCATGGTCGAGAAAGACGCCTTGTATGCCAAAGAAGATTTCTCTGACGAAGACGGCATGAAAACCGCTGAGTTAGAAGGAGAGTTTGCTGACCTAGAAGGTTGGAACGCCGAAACCGATGCTGCAACGCTTTTGAGTAATCTAGGTATAGATGAATCAAAGCACTACATGCTCATGGAAGATTTGTCCAACGACCTCAAAGTGAGGGTGTTGTTGGCCCAAGCACTTTTTGGTAATCCGGATGTACTTATTTTGGATGAACCTACCAATGACCTCGATCTGAAAACCATCTCCTGGCTCGAGGACTTTTTGCTCGATTTTCGCAATACGGTCATCGTGGTTTCACACGACCGTCACTTCCTAGACACGGTATGTACACACATTTGCGATATCGATTTCAGTAAACTCAATATGTTTACCGGAAACTATACCTTCTGGTACCAGTCTTCACAACTTGCCTTGCGTCAGCGCGCCGACAAAAACAAAAAGGCCGAAGAAAAGAAAAAGGAACTCATGGAGTTTATTTCACGCTTTTCTGCCAATGCTGCCAAATCCAAACAAGCCACTTCTCGTCGTAAAATGCTCGACAACCTCGATCTAGAAGAAATCAAGCCTTCATCTCGCCGTTATCCTGGAATTACTTTCCACCAAGACCGCGATGCCGGAAATCAAATTTTAAGTATTGAAAACCTGAGTAAATCAGTAGAAGGTAAAACCCTTTTCAAAGAATTTAACCTGACGGTCAACAAAGGAGATAAGATCGCTTTTATTTCAAGAGACTCGGTAGCACTCACCAATTTCTTTGAAATACTTGCGGGTCAAATCAAACCCGATACCGGAGCTTTTACATACGGCACTACCATTACAACTGCATACCTACCCAACGACAACCACCACTACTTTGAAGCCAAATTGAGCTTAATTGATTGGTTGCGTCAATACGCCCTCACAGACGAAGAACGCGAAGAAGTCTATTTGCGAACATTTCTTGGACGTATGCTTTTTACCGGTGAAGAAGCCATGAAAATGGCAACCGTATTATCCGGAGGCGAAAAAGTGCGTTGCATGTTGTCTAAAATGATGTTGGCCAAGGCCAATTTGCTCTTAATGGACGAACCCACCAACCACCTCGATCTCGAATCGATAACGGCACTTAACAATGCCATGCAAGAATTCCAGGGCACACTCTTGTTTACCTCTCATGACCACGAATTGGTCAGTACGGTTGCCAATAGAATCATTGAGCTTACTCCGAACGGAATCATCGATAAAATGATGCCCTACGACGACTACCTTGCCGACGACAAAATTGCCCAACTTCAAGCAGAACTTTACGTCTAAATCATGGTACGCTACGATGTCTCTTGCGAACAAGCGCAGCAGCGTTACATCCAATTTAAAGCTGTATTTGAAAATACTACAAATGCGTCTGTCATTCAACTTGAATTACCAAGTTGGCGTCCAGGCCGTTATGAATTAGGAAACTTCGCCAAAAATATCAAAGGCTTTAAAGCTTTTGGCGCCAAGAACGAAGTACTCTCTGTTGAAAAAACAACCAAAGACACTTGGCTGATTTCTTGTTTGGGTCATTCACAAATCACGGTTCAATACCAATATTACGCCGCAGAACTCAACGCGGGCTCGACTTTTCTAGACCCAAGGCAACTTTATGTCAACCCCGTTAATTGCTTCTTTTACGACGCCGCTAAACCCGACCAAAGCTATCAGATTAAACTGCATATACCACCACATTGGCAAATTGCATCGGCCCTATCATTTGACCAAACAAATACATGTGAAGTCAAAGGATTTGATCGTCTTGCAGACAGCCCGTTTATCTGTAGTGCCGATTTACAACAGCGCAGCTATCAAGTAGATGGCATTGATTTTCATATCTGTTTCAATGCCCAACAAATGATCCCTTGGGAGCGCGTTTTGCACGATTTCGAACGTTTTACTGCCCGTCAAATCCAAGACTTTGGTGAGTTTCCAAGTTCATCTTATACTTTTTTAATTCAAGCGCTGCCCTATGCAGCGTATCATGGCGTTGAACACTTAGATTCTACGGTGATCACTCTTGGGCCTTCTTGCGATATTTTTGGTAGTCTTTACTCGGAATTACTGGGTGTCAGTTCTCATGAACTTTACCATGCCTGGAATATCAAAGCTTTGCGTCCGGCAGAAATGCAACCTTATAATTTCAAAAAAGAAAATTATTCAAGGAGTGGCTTTATTTATGAAGGTATAACGACCTACATGGGCGACCTCTATCTCTTAAAAAGTGGTGTTTTTAGTATCGAACTTTACCTCAAAGAACTCAGTAAACAAGTTCAAAAACACCTCGACAACCCAGGTAGGTTCTCCATGAGCGTCGGGTCTGCTTCTTTTGATACCTGGCTAGATGGGTACACACCAGGGGCACCAGGTCGCAAAGTATCCATTTACACCGAAGGATGCTTATTGGCTTTTTACACAGATTTTAAATTGCGCCAGGCCACAAACAATAAATTCGGGCTAGAACAGGTCATCAAAAGGCTCTATTTTGACTTTGGCCTCACCCAAAAGGGCTATACGCTCGAAGATTACCAAAATGCACTTGAAAACCTTAGCGGACTTTCTTTTGCTTCGTTTTTCAAAGATTACGTCCATGGCACCAGTGCCTACGAAGCTTTGTTTCAAGAAGCATTGGAATTTTTCGGACTCGAACTACAGCAACAACCCAGCAAAAGTTATGCTGAAGCACGGCTTGGCCTCAAAATATTGGCAAACGGCAAGGAATGGCAAGTGGTTTCTATTTATCCGGGTTCACCTGCCGACACCGGAGGTTTGGCCATCGGCGACCTCATCTTGGGCGTCAACGGCATGCGTGCAGTCCCCTCACTCGACAACTGGCTGGCCTTTTTTGAAAATCAGAATAAAACCCTACTCATTGAACGCAATGGCCAATTTATAGAGCGTTTTATTCCTGAGGTCGACCGACACTTTTTCGTGAGTCATGAACTCAAAGTTGCCAGTTCTTTACAACCTAGCCAGCAAAAAGCGTATTCAGCTTGGGCTAAGTAGTAAAAAAATCATCAGGGAAATTTAGTAAATAGAGTCGCTCACTGGCTCTGGTAAGTGCCGTATAGAGCCAGCGCAAATATGATTGATTCTTGCGCTCTTCCGGTAAAAATCCGTAATCTACATAAACGTGCGCCCACTGGCCACCTTGTGCTTTGTGAACGGTAACTGCATGGGCGTATTTGACTTGAAGCGCATTGAAGTACGGATTTTTCATGACCTCGCGGTAGCGTTTTTGCTTGTTTTTGATATCGGCATGTTCGGCCTCTATGGCATAAAACAACTTTTTAAGCGTTTCTCTGGTCAGATTTGCTCCCTCTTCGAGTAGGCTTTGTATATGCACCAAACAAGTGACCGAACCCAGTTCAGGATAGTCAACAAAGCGCAGATCGAGACGAGCAAATTCAAAACCATAATAAGCCTCGAATTTGCGTACTCTTTCTATGCGCGCGAGTTCCCCGTTGGCAATAAATCCCATTTTTGAACTCGGGTCGAGCCAGTAATAGTTGTTCTTGACAATCATTAATAAATCACCCTTCTCTAGAACTTCCTCACGGTAAAATAAGCGGTTGCGAATTTCAAGATTCCATTGATTGGCCCTTTTGTTGGCAAGCGTCAACAGAATAGTTTCATCTGCACCAACTTGGGCCATTGATTGCTCTAAATAATCTTGAAATTCGCCGCCGTGAATGCGTTTGACATTGCTGGCTTTGTCATTGGTTATGGGCGGAAACAAAGGCAAGTCAAACGCTTTTTTATTCCTTAAAAAGGTAGCCGTCGTTAAAATAGAAGAGCTGGAATCGACCCGAACAACCTGCGACAAATGACTGTGCCAAATTTCAATGGAACTATAGGCCTCAGCTAATTTTTGTGGATGCAAGGCAATGCTGTCCTCTTGACCGACGGGAGGTAGCTGTCCGGGGTCTCCGATAAAAATGAGGTGGCAATTTTCACCGTTGTACACATAATTGAGTAAATCCTCTAGTACATTATTGCCTTCGTACGGCTGCGCAGCAGCCAACATAGAAGCTTCATCGACAAAAAAAAGGGTGTTTTTATGCAGGTTTTTGGCTAAAGTGAGTTGCTGGGTGCTGAGTTCCCCGCCAGAAAAATAAATATGCCGGTGAATGGTGCTTGCCGGGAATCCAGCATAATTGGAAAGTACTTTTGCCGCTCTACCAGTTGGTGCCAGCAATTTAAAACCCAGTTTTTCTTGCTGCATTTGTTGCACAATATGCGCAACTAGTGTTGACTTACCAGTACCTGCATAGCCAGTGAGCACCCACAACTTGCGCTGCCCAGATGTACGCAAAAAGTCAAGAAACTGCGCAAAAGCTTGTTGTTGGTCATGGGTAAACTGGAGATTGTCTGGCATCGGGGCAGCTTAAGGCTTCTAACAAAATTAAATATTGTAGCTTTGTAGAACAGGCTTTGTTCAAAAGACTTATAAACAAACCATGAAGCAACTTGTCTTGCACTTTTCGGATACGCGTCTGCAAATTTTAAATGCAGGCTCAACTGAGCCATTGCATAGCACTCATGCTATTGACTTTTCCAAACCTTTCGCAAAAGATCACCTTTCAACTGCAATCAAAGAGGCTCTTATAGCACATACATTAAAAGAACTTATCTGGTTTGGTTCAGATTACACCTTATTCCCTATTGCACTTTTTGACCCTTCAAAATTGGTCCATTACTATGAGCTCAATCATGGTAAAGTAGATCCAAATAGCCATGTAAGTTATCAGCTCATCGACAACGCAGGAATTGCCATCATTTTTAGCATTCCCGTTTGGCTTTATGACTACGCCAAATACGAATTACAAGCTGTTCAAATAAAGCATGCCATAGGTCAACAGCTTCAATATTGCCTCATCAATGGGCCTCAAAGCCAAGTAGCATTGTTTATAGAAGAAAAACAATTTGTGATGTTCGCTATACAACAAGGCAAATTACTAGGCGCCACTACCAATGAGTACAAACAAGTTGCTGATGTACTCTATTTTTTACTGGCGCAACAACAAAAACTACAACTTCCGACACCTATTCCATTATTGATTTTCGATACGACTACACAATTCAACGCCGAAGAATTTCAAGGGCTGCTCAGGCAATTCAAAGATTTTGAAAATTACACAACACAATTTCAAAACAGTACATACTACCAAAAACAAATTTTGTGCGCATCATCAGAGGTACATTAAAAGGCAAGCGCTTTGCTACACCGCCCGGATTTCCATCTAGGCCTACAACAGACTACGCCAAAGAAGGCCTTTTCAATATGCTGGAGCATATGCTCGATTTGGACGATATCAAAGCACTCGATCTTTGTGCAGGCACAGGTAATATTTCCTTTGAATTTGTAAGCAGAGGTGCTCGAGAATTATTGGCTATTGATAGCCACCCACGCTGCGTTCAATACCTCAAGCAAAATGTCCAGACCTTAGGGATTTCAGCCCAAATGCAGGTTTACAAATCAGATTGCGTCATTTACTGCCGCAATGCAAAAAACGTGCAATACGATCTAATTTTTGCCGACCCACCCTATCATTTGGGTTTCCATGAAGAGCTGATTGCTACTATTTTTGAAAAAGCATTGCTACATCCAGACGGACTGCTGATCATTGAACACGGCAAACAGCACGATTTTTCCAAACTACCGCAGTTCGATGCATGTCGCAACTTTGGAAATGTTTATTTTAGTTTTTTTAAGCACCAATCATGAAACGCTGTCTTTTTCCAGGAAGCTTTGATCCTTTTACTAAAGGGCACGAAGCAATTGTGCATCAGGCCCTGCGCCTATTTGATGAGGTCGTCATTGGTGTCGGCATCAATTCAAAGAAACAAGGGCTGTTCAGTACAGATAAAAAAATAGCACATATCTCCGCACTTTTTGAAACGGAGCCGCGCGTACGAGTGGCCTCATTTCAGAAATTAACCGTTGAATTCTGCAAAGACATCAACGCAACGCACATTGTACGCGGCCTCAGAGACGCAAAAGATTTTGAGTACGAACGCAGTATTGGCCATATGAACCATGCCATTTCCGGCATAGAAACCGTTTTCTTTTTGACGGCCCAAGCACACAGCGCCCTCAATTCAAGCATCATTAGAGAAATGTATCAAAATGGTGCAGATATCCATCCGTTTGTAACCAGACCTGAATTACTCGTTTGATGCAAGTGCGCAACTGCTTACTCTTCTTTTTATTGGTTCTTACCCAAGCCTTAAGTGCGCAAGTAGAGATACTTGGACTCTCGTTTTGGGAAAGCCCGACACTACAAGTTTATGAACTACAAAATCACCTGAGTCAAGAAAAATCCTTACTCGCCAATGTGGAACCCGACTCAATGGGGATTTTCAAAGTACAACTTGACCTAAAAGCAATTAGCACCCTGCAAATTTGCAATGAACAAAATTGCGGCCTATTTTATGTTCAACCCAAAACGCGCTATCTCATTGAACTTCCACAACCAGCGCAAACCAATACCTATACCGAAACACAATCCGATATAGAGCTGCTCTTTTATAAACTTGATAGCAACGATATCAATTACCAAATACTTGGCTTTGAAGCCTGGATGGACAACTACATTGCCGACATTTATCAGCTTAAGGATATCCGAAGTAATGAATTCATTCTAAAAGTGCTCGCTTTCAAAGCTGAAACCGCTGCCGTATATGGCAATGAAGAGAATCCGTTTTTAAGAGATTATATCAAATATAGCGTTGGACTCACCATCGATAACTTTTCTGTAGTTGGAGGTCCGTCAAAAGAAGATAAATACAACTTCTATTTACAAACAGACAGCGTAGATTACACGCAACCCAAACTCGTTGAATACGCCAAGTTATTCTACAAAGCGTATGATGCACAATTAGACCAGACCTTGCGTCAAGAACTCGAGCTTGCTTTTCAAACCGAAAACACCTATGCACTTGTGGCGTGCTTGCAAAAAGACCCATCAATCTATAATCAGGCGTGGGCTGAATTCGTTGCCTTACAACTCATCTTGGAACGCGAGCAAACCAAAAGAATACCTAAGGCGATCGCCTTGAAAATGCTTCTTGAATTAGCGCAGTCTGGCCAACAAGTGGCATTCAAGCAAGCAAGCACTCATTTTTATAAGGAAAAAAGTAAACTAAGTGCAGGCCAAACATTAGAAGGTAAATTACTTTCTGATTTGAATCTTCAACTTGAAAAAAACCAATTGGTATACCTCCATTATTATATCCCGGGCAACCAAAAGTGTATTGCCGAACTCGCTGCGCTCAAGCGCTTAGCTGCCCGTTACAATGGCAAAGTCCAAATTCTGACATTTTATCCAGCAGAACAAGCTTGGACCAACGCCGACAACAAAGCTTTCGAGGGTGCTAAATGGCAAAAAACAGCATTAAATGCTACTGCTATTTTACGTAGCCAACTTTATTGGACTGGTGCTCCGACATACGTATTGCTTGATTCCCAATTGAAGGTCTTGTATTTAGATGCACTCGGACCTTTGCCTAATGCCAGGACACAAACAATTGATTTAGTGCTCCAACAATTATTGGCACAATAAGGCTATTGCCCTTCTTGAATATATTCGATTTGTAATCCTTGAGGTGTTTTTTGAATTGCATATGGATTTTGCTGACGCAGCAACCAATCGGCAAAATCGCCATTCATTTGACCTTCAATAACCATACTTGTGGTATTGCCTTTTAAAGTAGCATTGCGTTTGCGCAAATCTTTAAGATAAAGTTGCTGAACAACTGTCCATTCAGATTCTTTTTGAAGCCCAGAAAAAACCAACTCTTTTTCCGGGTCATAGATGAATATACCCACCCTATTTAATCTGGAGAGTTCAGCTATGCAATCTTCGCATTTGCGCTCATAACGAACCACAGGATCTGGTGGAATCACAGTTTGAATTTGCGGAAGCACCGCGGTTTTCACTTGTTGTTGCAAGGCAGTAGAAATACCAGTTGGACGGGTCTGGCGCTGTTCCTTGGATGTTGTAAATGCAATGCCAGCATTTGAAAGGGTTTTTGCAGTGGCTAGATCAATGCGCTGTCCCTGATAATAGGCAACAATAAATGCATCTTTTATCCCCTTTGCAACAGCTTCCTGCTGCCTTGCTTTGGCGGCGTTGAGGTTATCGAATTGTCCACTTGCATAGCGGTATTGTCCTTTTTGCGTTTTGGCCTCAATGAGTTCCGGTAAGCCGATTGGGTCTGCACTGGCCAGCGGTTTATTGTAAACACCAACTTGTACGCTGTAATACAACCCTTGGCCTGGATCGGCAAAAAGGCTTGCTTTTGGCTCGCGTTGACGCCCCTGGGCCAATGACAAACGCTGACAATCATCGTAGGCAACCACAAAGGCATCTGCATATCCAAGCGCTCTAATTTTTTTCTGTTGTGCAAGCGCCTCTGCTGAACTTTGAAAATAACCAGCCATGTAAACCGTGAGCCCATTTGCTAAAACTTGGCCATCAACCGGCGTAAATTCCCGAAAACGGTCTGCTGGAACCGGCTTGCGAAATGCACCAACTTGTACCCTAAACACCAAACCTTCAGGGCATGGCAAGCCAACAGGCAATGGCGTAGAAATACTAATTGCATTATTGGTTGGAGATTGAATACTAAAGTTATTGGTGCTTTGTACAGCTGTTCCCTGTGAATTTAGTTCAAGCGCTGACTGCGCGGGCAAATAAGCGCTTTCTAAAAGAGCTTCCATTTGGGCTTGATTTGGCTGTTTTAGCAAAGCTTGTTGTTGACTCCTGAGTTGTCCGATCAGCTGTTCTTGCACAAGTAACAATTGCGCAATTGTATCGGTGTTTTTTTCGTCAAAATTCGACTCCCAATCCCTTATGAGTACTTGATTTTGTTGTAGTGCTATTTTTGTTTCTTCCAAGCGCGTTCTTTGTTGAATATAAGCTAAGTAAGCACCTAGTGCCGCTTCGCTTCGCAAAATATTTTGTTTCAGTTCAGACGCACCTTGCGCGTCGGTTGGCAATTCTAATTCTTTTTCAAGGGTTAAAAGCGCTTGAGGCGCAAGCGACAAGTGCGCGATTTCTGGGAGTTTTAAAATGTCCTCTTCGGATAAATTTGCTGCATTGGTAATAGTAGTAATATATGCATCGATTCTTTTAGAATTTGGATTTCCAGTTGAATTCG
>CAZINO010000047.1:0-5186 GCA_964540625.1 uncultured Lishizhenia sp.
GCCACAATAAGTTGCTCACTGGCGCTGGCATCAAAAACAGGGGGCTGAGATTCAAAACCACCGCCCAGTGAAAAGGTCAGGCGCTCGGCTCCGCCGAATAAATTTTTGTTGGTGTAGTTCAAAGAGGCCGCAGCACCAAGTAAACCAAAGCTCGAGGTGAAGCGCGGATCAAAAGCCCAAGATTGTTTTTTGGCAGGCTCTAAGTAATAATGCACATTGAGTTGGTTACTGCCTGGTATTTCTTCTATGTATGGTTTTACAGACGAAAAAACGCCTAGTTGCACCAAAGAGCGGTAGGAACGGTCGAGGTAGTATTCTTTGTAGGTGTTGCCCTGTTCTAAGTAGTTTTGCATCTCGAGGATGTCTGGGTTTAACCATGGGTGATCACCGTTGAAACGAAGCGTCATACTACGCCAGTTGCTTTTGGTGCCGTAAGGTACTTTGAGGTCTGCAGCTTGTTTTTTGGAATACGCCAATTCTTGGTACTGGCGTTGTTGCAAGGTTTGCAAGTATTGGGGCTGCAAGGAATCGTAGAGGCTCAGCCCTTTTTGGGCAATTTCATTGGCAAACATACCTTCGACCTGAAGGGTGTCGGCCAAATGAAAATAGACCCGGTTGATTTTAGTCTCGCGGTAAGGCACACGCACCAAACTGTCCGGATTGACTGCCGAGGGCACCATACGGTCCTCGAATTTCACCATCAAAAAGACGGTCATGGTTTGTCGGTTGGTATCTGCAGCAAACTGAATACTGCCGCTGTTGAATTTGTACACGCTTTCGTCGCGCATGAATTTGGCGACGCGTTCGCGGTAATCAGAGAGGTAGTCGAGGTCAAAGGGCTTCCCTATAAGTGGATGTTCGCCGGTGGGCTCCGATTCTTTGCGGATAAATTTTTGATGAAGGTCTCTAAGTAAGCGCGGACCACTGTAAGCCACGGAGTCAATGATGTAAACCGGACCTTCGTCTATGTGATAAATAGCTTGGACACTGCGTTTTTTTTCGTTGTAGGCGAGTTCTGAGCGCACAGCACCGTAGTAGTATCCTTTTTTGACTAAATAGCGACCGAGTTGGTCTTCGTTTTTTCGGTGCAGCAAGGTATCAAAAACAACGGGTTTTTGGCCGTATTTGTATTTGAGCTTTTCGGCCCAAATAGCTTGTTTGAAAGTGCTATCTGGCAATGATTTGTAACGGTAATCTTGCTTTTGCTTGGCCAAAGCGCGCGCATTTCTTTTGGCATTGACGGCGTTTACTTTGGTGCGCTTACGGGCTATTTTTTGCTCGAAAGTTTGGTAACGCTCGCTTTTTTTCTGGGCTACTTTAGAGGAGTCGATGCTGTTGTAGAGCCAAAGTTTCCAAGGCGCACCAAAAAAACGCGCGTTGGGCTGTTGGCGCAAAACTTGCGAGAGTTCATAGCGGTCGAGTTTCGTGCTCAGCGGATTATCGAGTGAAATGGTGGTGCTGCGCAACAGGTAATTGCCTTGCGGCACATTCTTAGACAAACGACACCCCGCCAAGAGCAGTGTTGCAAACACAAATAGTTGTACTTTTGAACTTCGACGCATTGTAGTACAAAAGTAAAGAATATTCAACTTGGAAAAGCTCAGTCAGCAAAAGATCAAAGACCTGAAAAAATTGCAGCTCAAAAAGCACCGCGATGCTGAACAGTTGCTTTATTTAGAAGGCGAAACACTCATTGCAGATCTCCTTGAAGAATTCCCGCAATATATCGTTTCGCTGATTGTACAAGAACAACATGCGCCTGCATTTGAACACCTTGGGTTGCCTTTGCTTTTGGCAAGCCATCAAGACTTAGAAAAACTGACCCAGCTCAAAACACCCAAAAAAGTCAATGCGGTGGTGCGCTACCCCAAAGCGCATTCTTGGCAAAACGGACAAAAAGCACTTTTACTCGATCAGATTCAGGACCCAGGCAACCTCGGCACCATCATCAGGAGCGCAGATTGGTTTGGCATCGAACATATTTTTTGTGCACCCGGAACCGCAGACTACCTCAATCCAAAAGTGATCCATGCTTCAATGGTTTCTGCTTTTCGCGTCAATGTACATTACCAAGATTTGGGCCCGTTGATTGCCCAGCACGCCAATCAAACTTATGGCGCGTTCATGGATGGCACTGACCTTGAGCAAGTTGCACCAAATAGCATTCAATTTTTGGTGCTGGGCCACGAAGGCCACGGCATTAGCGCAGCCCTAGCCACGCAACTCCACAACCGCATCGGCATCCCAAGAAAAGGCAAGGCAGAATCTTTAAATGTGGCCGTGGCAGCCGGAATTTTGCTCCAACATCTCAGTAAATAACGCTTTTCATTAGCAAGATCAGGGAAAAGGACGTATTTTTGCAAAATTCCCTTTTTTACGATGCTAGATCTCGATTTATACGAAGCCAAAAAACTCTATCCTTTCCAAGAAAAGACCGTTAATCAGGTCCTCGACGAACTCCGCAAAAACGGCAGTAATTTCAATTTGCTCTATCAGTTGCCAACCGGCGGAGGCAAGACCGTTATTTTTTCGGCCATCGCCAAACGCTACATCGAAGAATCTGGTAAAAAAGTACTGATTCTTACCCACCGCATTGAGCTTTCTATCCAGACCTCCAAGCAGCTCTCTGCCATTCAAGTTCCGAATAAAGTGATCAATTCTGAGGTCAAAACCTTAGAAGATCAGGCCGACTACACCTGCTTTATTGCCATGGTTGAAACCCTCAATAACCGCCTCAATGAAAACGACCAATTCATCGAGAATGTTGGCCTGGTTATTGTCGACGAAGCACATTACAACAGCTTTCGAAAAATTTTTCAGTTTTACGAAGACGCCAATATCTTGGGGGTTACCGCTACCCCACTCAGCAGCAACCGAAACCTGCCGCTCAAAGACCACTACAACAAACTTTTAGTCGGTGAATCCATCTCAAACCTCATTTCAGAAGGTTACCTCTCTGACGCCGAAACCTACTCCTACGACGTCAATTTGCACGGCCTCAAAATTGGTTCTAACGGAGACTTCACCGTGAGTTCCTCAGATCTTTTGTACTCCAATTACTTCATGCAAGAGAAACTCATCTTTGCCTACGAAGAAGTCGCCATCGGAGAAAAAACACTGATTTTTAATGCCGGGATCGAAACCTCTCGCCGCGTAGAAGAATCATTTAAGAAACTCAAATACAACATACGACACCTCGATTCCACTTTTTCAGACAAAGACCGCAAAGATGTCATTAAGTGGTTTAAAGACACCCCTGATGCCATTCTCACTTCTGTTGGCATCCTGACCACTGGTTTCGATGAACCTTCTGTTCAAACGATCATCATCAACCGCGCCACGCGTTCACTGACCCTTTACCACCAAATGATCGGCCGCGGCTCGAGACGCATTCCCAATAAGTCACAATTTAAAATCATTGACCTCGGCAATAACGTACGTCGTTTCGGCTACTGGCAAGACTACATCAATTGGCAAGATGCCTTCCGTTTTCCGGATCGCTTTTTGGAGTCGCGTATTTCTGAGTTAGAAGACATGGAATTCGAAGTCGAATACGAATATCCCAAAGGCTTTGAACAACTGATCAAAACCCACATCCTAGAAGAATTCTCCATCAAAGAGTGCTACTTAGCCTGCATAGACAAAGGCAGCAAAGGCAAAGAAGCAATCGATATGTCGATCAACAATCACTTTGATGCCATTGCGGCATCGGCCACCAACCTAGATCACGCCCTCTCTTTACAACAGCTACTCCAAGATCACATCGAGCACCGGGTCAAACACTACACCAAATGCATTTCCAAATGCACTGATAACTACTTCAAGTATTTACTCGAAACCTACAACCGTCAACTCAGTCAGAAAATCAGACTCAACATCGAAGATTAAGCGCTTTTTTGTAAATTTAAGCCTATGAACAAATGGTCCTTTCTTTTCTTTGTAGTGCTCATCGCCAACACTATTTCTGCCCAAAACAAACTCAAGGCCTACCTCGATACCAAGCAGTTTTTTGCACCAGAAATTGGCCCTTATCTAGAAATCTACATCGAATTCGCGGGTTATACCGTCCAGTTTCAGCCGTGTAGTGGTGGTACCAAAGCAACTGTAGTTGTCGATATCGCCATCATCGACTCTAGTGGCCAAACCGCCTTCAAAGACCTCTACGCCCTCGATTCCCCCATTTCTACGGACTCCACACAAAATAATTTTATCGAAATTATCCGCGTACCGCTCAAATCAGGTCCTTATTCCTTATCTGTCCTACTCGAAGACGCAAACAGGCCCAAAAGCAGCATCAGTGGCACACTTCCATTGCAAATTAACGAAATGGGACAGTCCTTAGCGTTTTCTTCCTTAGAACTCGTCGACCTCGCTTTTCAAACTACTGAAGCAAGTCGATTTACGAAATCCGATTATTACATCATACCACTGCTCAATAATTATTTCAATAAGGAAATGAATAATATCCCATACTACACAGAACTTTATGGCATAAATGGCAGTGTTGAAATAGAGAGAAAAGTCATAAATGCATTAACGGGCCAAAACTATCCAGCACTCGCTTACAGCAAAACCTATCCTTTCCAAGGCGAAAAGGTACTTGCACTCATGCAAGAAATGGATATCTCTGATCTGGTTACCGGCACCTATCAAATCCAATTAGAAGCCAAAGACCTTCAAACCGGTCAATCTTGCAGCCTCACCTTTGATTTTGAACGCTACAATGACAGCGAAATCGCATTCGACCTCTCCGCTATGGTCCTCGACCCAGCATTTCAGCAATCGATATCTTCTGACAGCGTTGCCTATTATCTCGAAAGCCTTATACCCATCGCCAAACAAGGAGAAATTCGCACTTTAATCGACGTCCTTAAAGCCAACGACACCGATCAAATGCGCCTTCACTTGCAAGCCTTTTGGTACCAGACCGCCGGTAACAAAGCCTACGAACAATGGCTTAGTTACCAAAGCCAGGTTCGTTCTGTCGAAAAATTCTATGCCAACAACTACATGGAAGGTTTTGAAACCGACCGTGGGCGCGTATACCTCAAATATGGCCAACCCAATTCAATTGTGGTCAAAGAATCATCGCCCAGTGAATACCCCTACGAAATCTGGACCTACGACAAAATTGGTATTTACAGCAACCGACGCTTTGTTTTCTACAACCCAGACCTCATTACCAA
>CAZINO010000047.1:5286-18135 GCA_964540625.1 uncultured Lishizhenia sp.
AGCCCCAACTGGGATATCATCATTGCCGATAACGCATCTACAGATCAATCCATTTCTTTTTTAAGGAATAATTACCCCACGCTCCAAATCCTTGAACTTGCCAAAAATCACGGATTTGCAGGTGGCTATAATCAAGCCTTAGCCCAGTTAGAAGGGCAATACGAGCACTTTTTTATCTTGAACAGTGACGTTCGCCTTTCTGCCAATTGGGATCTCCCACTTTTGGATTTTTTGAACAAGAATCCAAATACAGCTGCCGTAGGGCCTAAAATTCTGTCTGACGCGCAACCTGATCGATTCGAACACGCAGGTGCTGCCGGTGGCTACCTAGACTCCTTTTATTTTCCATTTTGCAGAGGACGTATTTTTGAAACCGTAGAAGATGATCAGCAGCAATACGACAGTCCTCAAGAAGTTTCATGGGTTTCAGGCGCGGCACTTTTGATACGTGCAACAGATTTTCATGAAGCAGGTGGTTTTGATGCGCAATTTTTTGCCCACATGGAAGAAATCGATTTGTGCCTTAGGTTGGCCAGCGCCGGAAAAAAGCTCTTTTGCATCCCGCAGTCCACAGTTTTTCATTTAGGCGGTGGAACACTCAGTTACGACAACCCCCAAAAAGCCTACCTGAATTTCAGAAATAGCCTCTGGATGATCGTCAAGAACCAGCAACGTTTTTTAGTACCTATTTTGTTTATTCGAATGGCCCTAGACGGCATTGCCGCCTTTCAATTTTTAGCAAAAGGGAAACCGCAATTAACTTGGAAAATATTCCTAGCCCATATGGCCCTCTATCGCCATTTCATGACATTCTACAATAAACGCCAAAAAGCCAGTGCGCAACCGTACAAGTACCACGGGCTCATCATCTGGGATTACTTTGGCAAAGGCATCCGTCACTTCAGCGCACTCAACAAACGAAAATTTCATTCATGACAAAATTCAATTTAGGGATTTGCACCCTTCTGCTCTCTTTTTACAGCTTGGCGCAGGTTCCAGACCTTCAAAAAGCCAGCGATAAAGCCCAACAACGTTTTGGCGCCGCCGGAACAAAGCCAGTTCAAAAGGAACTCTTGATTCCGACAATGCTTGTCGATCCTTTGATCGGAACTGGTGGGCACGGCCACACCTTTCCGGGTGTTTGTGCGCCTTTCGGCATGATGCAACTGAGCCCTGATACCCGCTACGACGGCTGGGATGGCTGTGGTGGCTATCATTACTCAGATTCCATTATTTATGGATTCAGTCATACGCACCTTAGTGGTACAGGCGTTCCGGATTACGGTGATTTACTACTTGTGCCGCAAAGTGGCGAGGCCAAATGGAAAGGGAAATTCGAGGACCCCAATGGATATGGTGCAACCTTCAGTCATGATGACGAAGTGGCAAGACTCGGTTTTTATGAAGTTTACTTAAAAGACGAAAACATCCGCGTCAATTTATCGTGTACCCAAAGAGCAGGTATTCATCAGTATACATTTTTAAATACCGCTGAGAAAAAATATGTATTACTCGACCTCAATTACCGCGATAAACTACTCAAAGGGGAAATCCAAATGATCGATAAGCAAAATATCAATGGATTCCGCATTTCTGAAGCATGGGCAAACCAACAACACTTCTATTTTCATTTATCAACCTCTATTCCCTATAGCAATTACCAGTTAATCGATCAAAATGGCGAACTCAAACTGCTCTTGGAATTCCCGATTGAAACCAAAGAGTTGCTGATTAAAGTCGGGATGTCCCACGTCGATACCGCAGGTGCTAAATTCAACCTCGACTCCGAAATTTCTCACTTTTCAATAGCGCGCGTTTATCAGGAAAATCAAAAACAATGGGAGCAAGAATTTCAAAAAATAAACGTGAGTGCAGATCAACAAACCAGCGCGGTGTTCTACACTGCTTTGTATCATGCTATGGTTGCGCCCAACCTCATGAGTGACGTCGATGGACGCTACCGTGGCAGAGACAACCAAATACACCAACTTCAAAACCTCAAAGACCAACAATACACGGTTTTCTCACTCTGGGACACCTACCGTGCCAATCATCCACTGTTCACCATCATCGACCAACAGCGCACAGGTGCTTATATCCGAACTTTCCTAAGGCAATATGACCAAGGTGGTGACCTTCCGGTTTGGGAACTCGCGGCATGTGAAACCGAATGCATGATTGGCTACCACAGCGCAAGTGTTATTGCTGACGCCTACATGAAAGGAATCCGAGACTTCGATGCCAATAAAGCGCTCAAAGCCATGGTGAGTACAGCAAAAGCGAATGAATTTGGCAAAGTAGCTTATGCTAAAAATGGTTTAATCAGTTCTGCAGACGAGCCTGAATCCGTTTCTAGAACGCTCGAATACGCCTACGACGATTTCTGCATTGCCACTATGGCTGGCGCGCTCGGCAACAAAGCAATTGCACTCGAATTCGACAAACGCAGCTCTAATTTCGTCAACCTTTATGACCCAAACACTAAATTCATGCGCGCTCGCCGCGGCGCCCAGTGGTATGGACCATTTGACCCTTCGGAAGTCAATTTTAATTACACTGAGGCCAACTCTTGGCAATATTCGTTGTATGCGCCGCACCAAATCGAATTGCTCACGACCCTACTCGGTGGCCCAGATTCTCTTGAGGTATGGCTAGACCGTCTGTTTACCACTGATATGAAACTCTCCGGCCGTGAACAAGCCGACATCACCGGGCTTATCGGGCAATATGCACACGGCAATGAGCCTTCACACCATATGGCCTACCTGTACAATTTCACCAATGCACCACACAAAACGCAACTCTATGTGGACCGCATTTTAAAAGAAATGTATCATAACGCACCGGACGGCCTTTCTGGCAATGAAGACTGCGGCCAAATGAGCGCCTGGTATGTATTAAGTGCCTTGGGTTTTTATCCAATAGCGCCTGGTAATCCAGTCTATCAAATCGGGCGCCCGCTCGTCAATAATGCCAACATCAAGTTAGAAAACGGCAAAAGCATCCAGATCAAATGCCAAAACCAAACCAAAGAAAACAAATATGTACAGTCTGTTACTTGGAATGGCCAATTGCTCTTAGCTATGGAAATCAGTCACGAAACCTTAATGCAAGGCGGAACACTCACTTTTACGATGGGTTCTGAACCTAAACCGACCCAAACTACAAAGAAATCTCCAACAGCATTAAAAAGTGAACGCGCTTTTGCACCCGTACCGTTTATCAAAACCGAGCAACGCGTATTTGCCGATTCTTTGTTGATTGAAATCGATGTCGTTAGACTTCCTGAATACGAAAATACGCACCAAGTTGTGCTTTTTTATCAAATAAATAACAGCAAATGGCAAATTTACAAGGCACCCTTTTACATCAAGCAAAACACCGCCATTGCGATTAAAGCCCAATACAAACCACAATCTGGCAAACCATTCTTTAGTGCCGAGGTGGCATCGGGTTTTATTCGCAAAGACCCCGGAGTAGCACTCAAGCTGAATAGCACCTATTCCAATCAATACACGGCATCTGGACCAGATGCGCTCATCGATGGCCTAACGGGTGGCAATGAGTTCAGAACCGGCGATTACCAAGGATATTACAACCAAGATGTGATTGGAATTATAGACTTTAAAGAATCTAAAAGCATCTCAAAGGTGGGTGTTTCGTTTATCCGAGACCAGAAAGCGTGGATCTTTGCACCAAGTAAAATCACCATTGAAGCGAGCTTGAATGGAACAGACTTTTTTACGATTGCACAACAAGACCTACCCAAAGCTACTTCTACAGACAAAAATCCATTTAAAGATGTAGTAATAATTGAAGTAGATAGTGATAAACAACTAAAATACAAAAGCTTGCGCTATACAATTGCAAACCCTGGTTTACTGCCTAGCTGGCACTTAGGCGCGGGTAATCCCACTTGGTTATTCATTGACGAACTCTTGTACGAATAAGCAGAACAAGGCAACAAAAAAAATTTACACTAAAGGAATCCTGCCTTTGATGATCAAATATCGATGATCAACAGCGCCAAACTTTTTGTAAAATGCGGCAATACTTTCTTGATTGGAACCAATAAAGTCTATGTCCTCGTATGCTGGCACATGTTTTTCGAGAACGGCATCAATTAAAAAAACCAAGGCACCACATTTTTTACCTTGGTCATTGAGCGTTCCCTTCATGAAATACAATTGCTTCTTCCATTTAAAAAATAGGCCGACTGCCAATAATTCTTTATCCGCATAGGTCCCACAGCAATAAAATAATTCTTTGTTTTCGGCGGCGGCTGCAAGTTTTTCAAGCCGAAACCATGCTGCTGCGTTTAAATGACCTAGGTCCTCCCCTTTTTGTTGAATAAAAAAAGAATGAAATACAGAAAATGAGATGTCGCGTAATTGTAAATCTTTGGCTTTTTTTAGGCTGCGTTTCACATTTTCAGAATAGCCCGCTCTAAGTAATTCGATATCTCCGGAGAGTTTTAGTTGTTGAAATTTGCCGGTTTGCCCCTTTTGCATCGCATTCGTTTTCACCGAGATATTTACATGTAGAAATAGTCGTTTTTGTAAGCAAGCTATTAATTCATTGCATTGCGCAGCACTTAAGTCGGCTAATAAATCCAGGTCTCTTATAAATAAAGGCTGCAAATAGGCTTTTAAACCAAACCTACGAACCACGGGTAGGCGAAGCAGGATTTGATTTTGATCGTTGAGAACATAGACCCAGTTAGAATGCAAGGCATCTTGCACCCAAATTTGACTAAAAAAACCAAAGCGGTCTTGCGAAGCAACTATTTGCTCGTATTGGCGTCTTAAATCTGGATGTTCGGCAACGATGCGCATTGGTCACGAAGTTAACGAAAGCGGAGCAGCATACAACTCATCGTGTAACTTTTTTGTGTATTTTCGTTGAACGCTTATTCAGTAATCTATATTTCAAAATACCATGAAAAATATCTTTTCCGTCGCTTTTGGTTTGCTCTTGAGCGCTAGTGCATTTGCCCAACAGCCTACCACACAATCTGCTGAACCCAAAACACCAGAAGAACGCGCCAAGTTCCAAACTGAAAAAATGGCCGCAGAGCTGCAACTCACAGATGCTCAAAAAGAACAAGTTTACACCATCAACCTTGGCATCGCTCAAAAAAACGAGGGTATTCGCACCAGTAGCTTTTCTGAGGAGGAAAAACGCAGCATCATCAAATCAAACCGCGAGGCACAAATTGAAATGCTCAAAAATGTACTAACCGCCGCTCAATTTGAAAAACTCAAAGCCGATATGAAAGCCCAACATACACAAGGCGGCAAAGAACACCACGAAAAACATTAAACACAAACCATTGATCAATAAAAAAGGCTCCAATTGGAGCCTTTTTTATTCAATAACATTGTTGTGTCAAAGATCAAGACTTAATGAATTTAAAGGACTCGGCCGTTGTGGTTCCCAAGACCTCGATTATATAGAGCCCACTCGCCCACTCGCTTGCGTCAATTTGGTATTTGCCAGCTTGTATTTCTAGCTTGTTGATGATTTGACCATTGAGGTTGCGAATCAAAATCTGCACTTGCGCTTCTTGACTCTCGACGTTTAATACAGCTAAGAATGGGTTTGGATACAATTGAATTTGCAAGGGTGCGATTTCGGCAACACCAATATTACAATTGTTATTGGCCAACGGAGTGGGGATAATCGTTGCAAAATTCAGGCCGGCATCAGGGCAGCGGGCATATGAAATATTGGGTAATTGCGGGCCAAAGGCAACTTGGTCGTGCACATTAAAGCCATGAGACAAATAAACGTAATCTCCAGCACTACTGAGTTTGAAATTGGTGTGTAGTCCGGGCTGAGTAGTGTCTTTATCTGCCCAAACCAATAAGTAGCCGTTTGCCGGAATGGTTGTGCCGGCAGGAAAAGCCCAGGCCATTAGGTTAAGGGGATCATCTGACAAATAAAAACCTGCTAAATCAATGGCATTAGCGGTTGTATTGATCAATTCGATCCAGTCATCGGATTCTCCGCTTGGGTCAAAATTTAAGGAGTCATTGGAAGCTAAAACTTCATTGATAAGTAAGGAACCAACTGCAGGTGCAGGGAACACAACAGCGAGCGTATGAAACTCATGTTCTGCCCGGGCAGGTGAAAATAAGCCCGCATTGTTGTTGTCGGCATAGATATAGTATTCAAAAGTGAGTCCGTTTACAGGCACCTCAACACCATAGGTGTGGTCACCGGCGGCACCATCATTGTGAGCGCCGTCGTCGTACATTTGGACGCGATTGAACTTCAATTGATGATTACCCCTATAACCAAGGTAAACTGTCGTTTCGTTGGAGCAGGTTGCGTTCATTACAACCGTTGAACCATAATTCAATGGCGTTGCCAATGCGCCGTGTGAGGCAATAGCAGGTGCTTGCAATTGATAAGCCGCATTTGTGCTAAAAAACTGAGCCCTTGCATCCATGAGTGCTTTGATTCCTGGAATACTGCTTCCTCCGCCTGGGCCGCCACCCGACACTGCGGTTGTTAGTCCATTTAAAAATTGATTGTAGGTATAGAATTTATACGGGTCTGCCTGAATAGATGAATCGGCAAGGGTCATGAGGTTTTGCGCCCAAGTTTCATAAAGGCCACTGGCAAACATTTCTTGCACCATAGTGCGCACATGCGCCATATACATGCGCTTGTAAAGCGGATTGGCCATAATTTGCTTGATCAGCGGATGGTTGTTAGAGCTTGCATTTGAGAACGGATCGAGTGCAGCTGGTGTAAAAGTTCCTGAGCCAGTGCCGCCAGGGAACCCACCAAAACTCATGTTGACATCCCAAACGGTGGGGACAAAGCGGCCGTTTGCATCCCAGCTTAAATAGTAGTTTTGACGAAATGCCCCACTGTAAGAATCGAGGTTAACAAGTACATTATTAAAGGCAAGCATCCAGATAGCACGGTCGATATCGAGCATGCCTTCTATATTTGCAATATCGTTATTGAGTACATTGCACAATGCAACCAAGCGGTTCCAACCAAAGTCGGATTGCAATTCATAGCCATTGAAGTAAGTACTGCTGTCGGCACCTAAATATTTAAGGTCTGGACTTGTGCCGCCGCCTGGACCTGCACCTCCAACCGGATTACATTTGAAATAGGTGTCGTTGGAATGGTAATAATGAACTTGGTTGAAATCATCGGAAATAGCCTCGTTGTTGGTGTAGACACCCCGGTATTGGCCGTTGATGTAAACGCGCGAAAAATTTGATTTTGGACAGTCCATGTATTGCTCAAGAATCTGATACGAGAGAATTTCCCTGATCATGGATGGATCTTTGTAGCAGTTAGACAGTTTGATATCGGTAATGCCGTTGTAATCTTGATTGCTTTTAATTGTATTGAGCTCTATACGCAGGGGATTTTTTTGATTATTTGGATTGTAGGAGCTATTACCCTTGTAGCGCACACCACAAGAATCGAATGAAACACCGTTAATGCGAACGGAATCTGCATAGATATAGGCTTCTGTGGCTTCATTGGCATCGAGTTGTGCATCCCAGTTGGTAAACGAGAAGAAAATTTCGATGACTTGGATGGTGTCTCTGTTATAAAAGTTTTGGGCGCTAGCGAATTGGATACTTGCTAGGCAGGTCAGCAGAAAAAAGAAAAATCTATTCATAAAAAAGGTTTGTTTTAAGTCGATAAAAGACGCCTATTAGTTGTAAACTTTTAACTTTGAATTATGAAATTATCAATTTTAACTTTACTTAGTATCGGGGTCCTCTTTAACAGTTGTGCCCAAGCGCCTCAGAAAACAACGCGCAAGAAAGAAGTCGTTCAAATTCAAACACACTTTGAACTACAAGATTTTTTAAAAGATAACAAAGACCTTGACGCCGCTGTCGAGCAAGTTTTTGCCTCCCTCGACGACACCGCTATTGTGGCCCAACTCATTATGCCAGCTGTCGGAAGACTAGGTCAAGAGAAGGCCACCATTGATCAGCACATCAAAGAACGAATTATTGGTGGTGTACTTATGCTCAACGGAACCAAAGATGGCTTTACTACTTGGATCAACGATTTCGAAGCACAAAATAAAAAATACGGCAACCTACCGTTTCTCTATAGTGCCGATGCAGAACCAAGCTTAGTCAATCGCAAAATCATGGGTTCAACACCAGTTAAAAAGGCCAATGAAATGCAATCTATTGCAGAAGTCCGCAGTTGTGCCCAAACGATTTCCAAAGACCTCAATGCCATCGGAATCAACTACAATTTCTCACCTGTAGTCGATATGTCGCCAAACGCAACGGTTGGCTTCAGAAGTTTTGGCGCTGTTCCGGCAAATATCATTCCGTGGTCAGGCGCATTTATTGAAGAGACACAAGCGCAAGGAATTATCGCTACAGCGAAGCATTTTCCGGGCCATGGCTTGGTTTCTGGCGACACCCACAAATCCCTGCAAGTCATTGACGGCGAACTCAAAGAAATTCAGAATTACCCACCGCTCATTGCACAAGGTGTTTTGTCTATCATGGTGGCGCATATTGCGGTACAAAACAATCCCAAATACAACACCAATGGTTTGCCTTCGACTTGCTCCAAGGCTATCGTTACAGACTTATTAAAAAATGAAATGGGTTACAAAGGCCTCATTGTTACCGACGCCATGAACATGGGCGGTGTGGTTGCGGTGCCAGAGGCGGCATACAAAGCCGTAGCAGCAGGTTGTGATATTATTTTAATGCCGGTAGATGCCAAAAAAGCGCATGCTGAAATCTTGAGCCATTACCGCAAAGACCCGGCGTTTAAAGCACAAGTAGATGCCGCAGCCAAAAAAGTGATTCGCATGAAAATTGCACTTGGTTTACTTAGTGCCAACTAAGCTAAATAGAGGTCAATTAAACCTTCAGGAGCTTTGATATAAAGCTCCTTTTTTTTGCGCTCTACTTTTTGAATCAGTCCATCAAAAATAGGCACAAGGATTTCAGTTCCGTTGAGCGAGATTTGGAGTAAGGGATTGGCGCTCATGTCAATGACATCCTCCACAATGCCAATAGCGCCTTTATTTGCATCGAAAACTTGGAATCCGATGACTTCGTGGTCATAGAACGAACTTTGATCGAGTTCAGGCAGGATTTCCAGTGGCAAATACGCTTTCTTTTTTATGAGTCTTTTAGCGGACTCTTCGGTATCGACCCCTTCAAATTTGATGGCCGCGAAGCCTTTATTTTTAAGTTTGAATCCCTCGATAAAAAAAGGCGTGAGTGTACCGTTGATATCGAGGTACAATGCGTCGAGATCCTGGTATTCTGCCGGATTCGAAACGTCTAAAAACAGCGAAACTTCACCTTTAAATCCGTGAAGTTTCGCAATAAGACCTAAATAATAACAATCTTGTATCTGCATATGCTTATTCAGCAGCAGCTTCTTCTGAAGCTTCTTCAGCAGCAGGAGTTTCTTCAGTAGCAGGTGCTTCTTCAGCAACAACTTCTTCTGTAGCTGGTGCTTCTTCAGCAACAACTTCTTCAGTAGCTGGTGCTTCTTCAGCAACAACCTCTTCTACTTCTGGTGTGTTTTTCGCTTGAACTTCAGCTGCTTTTGCTGCATTAGCAGCAACTTCAGCAGCCAAACGGTCTGCTTTTTCTTTTTCGGCATTTTTAGCCAAACCTGAAATTTTACCTTCAATTTTAGCTGATTTATCTGCCAACCATTTGTTAAAACGCTCTTCTACTTGCTCAGCTTTAAGTGCACCTTTTTTCACGCCGTTAAGCAAGTGATTTTTGTACAAAACACCTTTGTAAGATAGAATAGCACGAGCGGTGTCAGACATTTCGGCACCCGTTTGAACCCAAGCAAGCGTTGCATCAAAGTTGATGTCGATTACAGCTGGATTAGCGGTTGGGTTATAAGTTCCGAGTTTTTCGATGAATTTACCATCGCGTTTTGCACGGCTATCTGCGGCTACTAGATGAAAAAATGGTTTGCCTTTTTTACCGTGTCTTTGAAGACGAATGCGTGTTGCCATTGTACTTTACAATTTTGGGTCCGAAACCCAGGTTTATAAATAAGTGAATTAAGGGTGCAAAGATAATGATTTAATTGAATTTGGCCAAATCTTATTTACCTTGTGCTTTAAAGACGATAATAACGGTATAGAACATGATCTTTAAATCGAGCGCCAAACTTCGGTTTTTCATGTAGATCAAATCAAATTTCATGCGTTGCAACATTTGTTCGACATTTTCAGCATAACCAAACTTAACTTGCCCCCAAGAGGTAATTCCTGGTCGTACACGTGTCAGGTGCATGTATTGTGGCTCGATGGCCGTAATTTGATCGATGTAAAATTGTCTTTCTGGCCTTGGACCTACCAAAGACATTTGCCCCATTAATACATTCATGAATTGGGGAAATTCGTCTAGGCGTGTTTTACGCATGAATCGCCCTATTGGCGTAATGCGCGGGTCTCCTTCAGTGGAGAGTTGTGGACCCGCTTTTTCAGCATCGACATACATCGTTCGAAACTTGATGATTTTAAAAGACTTCCCTCCTTTTCCGACGCGGTCCTGCAAGAAAAAAATAGCGCCGGGTGAAGATAATTTGACGGCAATGGCAGAAAAAATAAAGAAAGGAATCAGGCAAATGAGCGCCAAAATAGAGAAAAGGATGTCCATTAGACGTTTAACTGCGCGCTGCCAATAAGGCATGACATCAGGATTGATTTCAATGAGCAAGGCCCCATAAATATTGGTCATATCGACAGAGCCTGCCAAAATACTATACATATCGGGTAAGACACGAATTCGGATTTTTCCATTGTCAATTCGTGAAATGATCGATTGCAAACGGTCGTGATCTGAACTTTCAATGGCGATGATCACCTCTTCGACGCTACAGCGCTCGAGCACTTCTTCTAGTGCAGACACCTTGCCTAAATGCGGTAAATGTGCTGATAATAGGTTGTCTCGGCCATTTACCTGAATGAAACCGACAAAATGATTGATCATATTGGGTGCTGAAAGCAATTCGTTGTATATCTCGATTGCTTTTTCATTGCCACCAACAATAAGTGTTTTAAAACCATGACCAGCTGCTTTGATGTAATTGATCAATATGGTTGTAAATACCACACGTCCAATAGACGTTATACTCAAATGAATGATAAACAACCAAATGGTGAGTTGATAATAATTTTGATAGCTGCGCACTTGATCATCAAGCAGGAGCGTAAAAAACAATACCAATGTACCGAAAAAAGTTGCAGCCAAACTCAGGTTAAGCACCTTTAGCCTAAAGAGCCTGCGGATTTCGTGGTAGGTTCCTTGTAAAATGTAAAAGAGCAGCCAAAACAAAGGTAAAAGCAGAAGGCCTTTCCAAAAATTGGCATCGGCATGAAAGGGCTTGGCTTCGATATGAACTTGCCTTACATAAAAAAACAGACCCCAAGCACTACTCGCCGTAAGTAAATCGATGCAGACCAATAACGCTATCCAAAACCTATCTTTCATTCAAAATAAACGACTTTAATGTTGTCTATGAGTATCAAGTTATTGGAAATATTGGCGTCATAAAAAGCTTTGAATGCTTGAATGTAATTACTGTTGTTGGGGCCAGCTGTAATGACTTCGCTGAGCAGAATGTATATTTTTTTCCAGCGGAGCATATTCAAAGGGCTCTTATTCATGGTGGGCATTAGGTTTTCATTGGTGCCGTTGGCATTAACAAACAAGAGATAATGGGTAAACGGGACTGAATTGCAATAATCTATTTCAAGCATGGCTTGCTTGTTTTTGGGAATGCTTAATTGTTGATCTTGGTTGGTATAGGCAATCCACATAGAATCTTGGGCGTTCAGCAAAACCCTACCGTAATAATTACCATTAAACCATTTGAGTGTATCGTTGGCCAAGTTGAGGTGTGCAGAAGACGTATTTGGGTCGTCTGTGAGCTTGATATTTATGTCTTCAAAATCTTCTATCCAAAAACTGACATTGGATTTGTAGTGGGTAACTGGACTGAGTTCCAAGGTCTGATTTTGAATGAGTTCAGCTTGAATTTCGAAAGCCTCGAGGTGTTCATTGCGCATTTTGGTCGCTGCAATTCCGTTGACGCGTATCGTTGGATAAAGCCGAATTTTAGAAAGTCCCTCTTTGAGAATGGGGATTTTGAAAGGCACTTCAAAAACACCAATGAGCTCGTCGTCTATGTAGACCCAGGCGTCTGTCAGTTTGTGGGTGAGTTGCCCCTCTTCGCCGTTTAGTTCAGGATTGGCCTCGAGGGTCCATTCGGTGACTTTTAACCACGAAGGATTCGGGTTGTTCTTGACACAATTTGAACTGAGTAAGGGCAATAAAAACAATAGGTAACGATAAACCATGAAAACGTAACGATTAAAGCGACTGATTATTGTGTATTTGCTGATTTTTTTCCGATATAAAGTCTCTTGCCATTGCATCAATTTGCAAAGCCAAATCAAGTGCATTGAGGCCTGACTTTAAATTGACCTTTGACTGCTGCTTGTGCTGAACAGCCCAAGCAAAATCTTGCCATTGCTGCTGTAAGGCGTTGTGGTCTGGTACAGAATGAAATTGGGGAACGGCGCTTCCTGTGCGGGTGCTCTTCAATCTTTTATGGAGCAGATCGAGCTCAAAAATGCGCGTTTGGGTTTCGATGTTCACTTGACGAATGCGTTGTTCTGCTATGCGCGAAACAAATAATTGGGCCCGAAGACCGTCTTCAAAGGCTAGCTTTACACGAACTTCGTCTGGATGCGCAGTCTGTAATTGCTTGGCTTCGACCTCAACATGAGTAACAGGCGCGCTCGATAAACTCAATAAGAGATCGAGGTCATGAATGAGTAAATCCAAT
>CAZINO010000048.1:0-15561 GCA_964540625.1 uncultured Lishizhenia sp.
AAATTTTCCCTGGATTTAAAATGCCGTTTGGATCAAAAACCTTTTTGATGCCAGACATGAGGTCAAGTCCTGCTTTGCTAAATGCCAAGTCCATGTAGGGTTTTTGTACCAAGCCAATGCCGTGCTCACCAGAGATTGTTCCACCCATTTCGACGACAGCAGCAAAGATTTCGCGAATGGCAACGCTCAGTTCTTCATTCCAAAATGCGTCACTGAGTTCGCCTTTGATGATATTGACGTGCAGGTTACCATCACCTGCATGACCGTAACAAACAGACTCAAAACCGTATTTGGCACCAACAGCCTTCACCGTCTGAAGTAACTTTGGAAGTTGGTAGCGCGGTACAACGGTGTCTTCTTCTTTGTAAACAGATTGCGCTTTTACGGCTTCGCCAACTTTGCGTCTGAGGCTCCACAAGGTGTTTTTTTGTGCTTCCGATTCGGCAAAGAGAATTTCATCAGTTTGGAAATCTTCAAGTACGGCCAAGATAGCCTCACATTCTTTCATGAGCTGTTCGGGGTCAAAACCGTCCACCTCGATGAGTAAATGCGCTGCGTGGTTATCTTTCACTTCGATACTGAAATCACCTGAAAAAGCCTGAGACCATTTTAGGGCGTTGTGTTCCATGAATTCCATGCCGCTCGGCGTAATACCCGCATTGAAAATTGCTGCTACCGCCTCGCAGGCAAGTGCGGCATCAAAAAAGGGAACCAACATCAGGAGGGTGTGCGTTGGATGTGGGATGAGTTTAAGAACAATCTTGGTCACAAATGCCAGTGTACCTTCTGAGCCCACAACCAGCTGTGTCAGGTTATAACCGGTTGCATTTTTTAGCACGTTTGCGCCGGTCCACATAACAGTGCCGTCGGCCAAAACGATTTCTAAATTGAGCACATAATCTTTGGTGACGCCATATTTTACCGCTTTAGGGCCTCCAGAATTCTCGGCAATATTGCCGCCAATAAAACACGAACCTTTGCTTGCTGGGTCTGGTGGGTAAAACAAGCCTTTTTCTTTAACAGCATTTTGCAGGACTTCTGTTATTACGCCTGGTTCTGTGGTAACTTGTGCATTTTTCTCATCGATTTCAATAATGCGGTTGAGTTTTTCACTACTCAGCAAAACGCCGCCATAAATAGGTAAACAGCCGCCGCTGAGCCCTGTTCTTGCACCTGCTGGCGTCACCGGAATATTTTTGCCGTTGCAGTAACGCAAAATCGCTGAAACCTCTTGGGTGTTTTCAGGGAAAAGCACGACCTGCGGGGTAAAGTGCAGGTCTTCGGTGTGGTCGTGATTGTAGGCTTCTCTGGTGGGCAGGTCGCTTTTGCAACGCGTTCCCAAAAGGTTTTCGAAGTATTGGATATCTTGTGAGCTGATAGACTGATACATTAGTTGCTGATTTTTTTAGCCCCGACAAAGAAAATATCAAACGTATTTATTGGAATCGCTGCTCCCCTCGGAATGTGTCGGTAGATCCATTGGTGAAAGCGCGATGGCTTTTTATTCAGTATAAATAAGGCAAAATAGATGAGGCCCAAGGACCTGTAAACTGGCGGGTATTTGATAAAAACCGTTTCAAAACCATTGGCGCGCAATAATTTTTGAATACTTCTTTTTGTAAAATAATGTAAATGCGTTGGCGGGTGAATCATGCGCCATTTTTTTCCTTGAAGTCGAGAAAGCAGTGCCCCAAAATCTCCGGTAGTCAGGTAAAGCATACCGCCTGGTTTGCAAACGCTATGGGCTTTGGCTAAAAAAGCAGCTGGATCTGAGAGGTGTTCGATGACATCCCACATGAATAGGGCATCGTGTTGTTGCGTAGCGTCAGTATCTAAAAAGTTGTCTGCTGAAAAATAAGGACCAAAATGCTGCTTGGCATAGGAAATAGCGTCAGCCGAGATATCGTAGCCGATATAGGCCGCATTCGGGAATTTTTCTTGGAGGGTTTGGTAAAAAAAGCCGTAGGCACAACCGATTTCAAGTGCGCTTTTTAAATTTGGTATTTGTTTGGAAATCGTGTTGAAGAATGTCTTTGTCTGCCAAATAATCGGCGTATTCTTCGCCTTTGAAGTAATTTTCGGCATAAAGAGCCTGTAAAAAGGCATGATCCAATTGCAGGTTTGCCCAGCCGTGCTTGCAAACAGTGCATTGCACCAGGGTGTCATTGTAAATTGACTTAGTGGCTGCAGAATGGCAGATCGGACAGTCCGTATTTTCCATGACAGCGAACTTAACTAAAATTGCCGAATTCTTGTCGACGGCACATTTTATTTTATCTTTGATTAGAAAAACAAATTCATGTCCCAAGAAGTATTTTTAATTGATGGAATCCGCAGTGCAATTGGCAATTTTGGCGGGAGTTTAGCTGCCTTGCGTGCAGACGACCTCGCTGCAAAAGTCCTCGAAGGTTTATTGCAACGCAACCCAAGTCTAGACCCAAATTGTATAGAAGATGTATTGTTGGGCTGTGCCAACCAGGCCGGCGAAGACAACCGCAATGTAGCCCGAATGGCTTCACTTCTTGCCGGTTACCCGCAAACGGTTCCTGGTGAAACGGTCAACAGGCTTTGTGCTTCAGGTCTTGCTGCAGCCATTAACGCCACGCGCGCTTTGCGCCTAGGCGAAGGCAATGTGTATGTGGCTGGTGGCGTCGAGCACATGACACGCGGCCCTTGGGTTATTTCCAAAACTTCAAGTGCTTTTGGTCGCGACGCGCAAATGTTCGATTCCAGTTTTGGCTGGCGCTTCATTAACCCACAAATGGAGGCATTATACGGCGTAGACAGCATGGGCATGACTGCCGAAAATTTAGCTGAAAAGTACCAAATATCCAGAGCCGACCAAGATGCTTTTGCAGCTTGGAGCCAGCAGAAAACAGCTGCTGCTCAGGCGGCAGGTTTCTATCAAGGAGAAATTCTGCCCATAGAAATCCCTCAAAAAAGGGGAGAAGCCCTTCGTTTTGAACAAGATGAATTCTCTAGAGCCAATACAACGATAGAAACACTAGCCAAACTCAAGCCAGCCTTTAAAAAAGAGGGAAGCGTTACCGCAGGCAATGCCTCAGGGCTCAACGACGGCGCAGCAGCGTTGCTGTTGGCCAACGCCACTGGCGTTCAAGATCACGGACTAAACCCCATTGCCAAAATTGTTTCGGCAGCTGTTGCTGGGGTAGAACCCCGTATTATGGGCATTGGCCCGGTGCCGGCAAGCCAAAAAGCTTTAGAACGTGCCGGTCTCACTTTAGCCGACATCGACCTCATCGAAATCAACGAAGCGTTCGCTGCGCAAGTTTTGGCTTGCACACGCGCCCTCGGCTTAGATGACCGCGATCCGCGCATCAACCCTAATGGTGGCGCCATCTCTTTGGGGCATCCGCTCGGTATGTCGGGCGCCCGTTTGCTTTTAACAGCCGCAAGAGAACTCAAACGCAGTAACAAGCGTTTTGCATTAGTCACCATGTGTATTGGTGTAGGGCAGGGCTATGCCGCAATTATAGAAAAAGTGTAAAATGCGTTTGCTACTTCCAATTATTCTTGTTGTCGCGTTGGCCTCTTGTAAAAAAGAAGCCACGCGTTGGCAGTCAGATTGGCTGCTGCCTGTCTTGCATGATACACTCAGCTTAAAACATCTTTACAACGATTCTACGCTTACCATCAATAATGGTCAAATCGATGTCGACCTCACTAGAAACATCCTCAATTTAGGGCTCTCTGATCTCATTCAAATTCCAGACACAAGTATCGTTCAGACCTATCAATCTAATTTTACGGTCAATAACGTTTCGCCTGGCTTCATGTTTGTCAATAGCGTCAAAACGCATGATCTCGAACTCGCCGATATCCAACTCAAAAAAGTACGTGTTCAGAGTGGGCAAATTCAGCTCAAAGTGTATAATCCGCTCAATACGGCTGTGCTTTATCAAATTGAACTTCCCGGCGTGAGTTCCAATGGTCAGGTTTTTGTTCAAAACTATACTGTTGCAGCCGGAACGGTGCAAAACCCCACCGTTTCTACCGAAACTATAGACCTGAGTGGTTACGATATCGACCTCAGTGGAACACAAGGATTGGAATTTAATAAACTTCAGTCAAAACTCACCCTCAAAACAGATCCAAACGGCGCCACGGTTTCTATTTACAATAATCAAGTATTTAAATTCGAAGCTGCCTTTAAAAATCTGCGCTTCGATTACGCTAAAGGTTATTTTGGCTCAGCCATCATTTCAGGCATCGAACAATTTACGTTGCCTTATCTGGACCTCATTGCCGCCGGCAATTTAACGCTCCCAGATCTCCAAATGGACCTCACCATTGAGAACGGTTTCAAAATGGCCCTGCGCGCTCAAATTGAACAACTGAGCGCCACCAATAGTCAGGGGCAAACCATCGCTTTATCAGCCCCAAGCATTGGACCAAGTATGTTTATTTCTCCTGCTGTTGGTAGTTGGAATACCTTGCAGCCCTCAAGTTTGAATTTGCATTTTGACCAAAACAATTCAAATATTAAAAATTACCTCGAACACCTTGGTGCACAGCAACAGCTTAGCTATCAGATCCAACCCAATCCATGGGGAAACACCAGCGCGGGTCACGACGAAGCTTTTGCGCACAGCCGCTTGAAAGTCAAGGTAGCCGCCCAAATGCCACTTTCTCTAAGCGCAGATGGCCTTACCTTACAAGATACCTTTGCCATCGACTTGGCTCAAGATTTAAATAAGTCTCATGTGAGTGCCGCAACCCTCATTTTAGACGCCACAAATGCTTTTCCTTTGGCTTGTGACCTTGTCATTTATTTCATGAAAGATGGTCAAATCTGGCACACAGTGGTGGCCGACGCACAATTGGCCTCTGCCTTGCTTGGCCAAGTTGATCCTCTAGATGGCCTACAAAAGAAAAAAAGCAAAATAAAAATTGTACTTCCGCCCGAGGTGGTTGCCGATCTACAAGACCTCAACCAAGTATTGGTGAGTGCAACGTTTGCCACTACAGATCCTAATACAGGTGTGCCAAGTGCACAAAGTGTTCAGGCCAATGCATTTTTGGCACTACAAATGAAGATCCAACTTCAAACCCAAATCAAGCCCTAACCATGAAACGCCTGTTGTTATTCGTGCTTTTGCAAACCCAAGTTTTAGTTGCGCAGCAGTCTTTTGAATTGGATGCTTTTGGAAACTATAACAGCACGGGTCTTCGTCGCCAGATTCCAGACGCATTCTTTTATGGAGGTGCTATAGATTCGAGTACCATCGCAAAATCTTTGGCCAAACTTGGTGCGCGCAATTCATTTGGCTTGCAAATGGGGGCTAATGCCGTTTGGAAAAGCCCGTGGGCATTATCAAAAGACACCAAGAAAGCAGCCTCAAGTTATCATTGGGCCTTTGGTGCTGGTATACAGCAATACAGTGGTCTACATTTTTCAAAAGACGCTTTTGGATTGGTATTTCAGGGTGGCTTGCCTTACCTCGGAGATACCCTCAATTTGGGAAATTTAAGAGCCGAGTCCATCTCTTTTTCAAAAATAGGATTTGGAGTGGTTAATTCTTTGACGCAGTCCGCTCTTTTGGTTCATTTTGTATCGGTTCACAACCATATTGGTGCTTCGTTGCAAGATGGCATATGGTTCCAAGATCCTTCGAGTGCCCAGATCAACCTCGCACTAGAAGGGTCTGCTCAAATGTCGAATGCCAAAGGCGGATTTGGCTTTGCGATAGATCTCGATTACCGTTTTGGTTCGATACAAGAAGAAGATCAAGAACAACAATTCCAATTACTCATTCAGAATTTTGGAGTAGCTCGTCTTTCTAACATGCCAACCTATGCGTTAAATGGCGCACTTCAATACCAAGGTTTTAGTTTGGCAGAATGGCAACAAACCAATTTAAATGACCTCGCCGGTAACTTCTTGGATACACTTGGTTATCAGCGCAGCACCACCTCAAACTGGGTATTTTTGCCGACTACTGTTATTTTGGCTAAACGCATCGATTGGGAGTCTAAGGCTCGCCTACAAGCTTACTATGGTGCCCAATTTATCTTGCGTCAAACCTATACGCCGCTTATTTATGCGGGAGCGCATGTTCGCATTTCTAAAGTTTGGCACACTGGCGTCGGAATGGCTTACGGCGGTTTCGGCGGTTTGCGTGCTCAGGCTTACTCTGCCTTTCATTTCAAGCGCAGTCAACTTGCTTTGCGTTCTGACAACATCTTTATGCAAAATGGCGCTTCACTTTACATACAGTACCGATGCGATTTCTAATTGTCCTTTTATTTTTAAGCGTTTCGCTGCATTTTGACGCTCAAACGCGCTTTTACAAACTATACTCAGGAACTGGTTTTGACAAAGGGGAAGATGTGTTGGCCTTGCCAGACACCACTTATTTAGTGGCGGGTAGTAGCGGTAGCTGGGAAGAAAACGCACAGGGTTTTTTGATGAAACTCGACTCGCTTGGAAACTATGTTTGGAGCCAGGCTTACGGCGCTCAAGAAACCGAGGAAGTTAAAAGGATTTTTTATCGTCCAGGGCTTGGTTATTATCTTGCTGGAATGTCTAATTCTTGGAGCGCCGGAAACTTTGATCCTATGCTTATTTTTACAGATCTATCGGGCAACCAACAATGGATCAAAACCTACCCGCATGCTGCTTGGGAACGCATCCACGACGGCACTCAAACGATTGATACCGGTTTTGTTTTGGTAGGAGAGCGCCAAGCAACTTTAGGATCTGAGGCCGATCTTTTGTTTATGCGTCTCGATAAAAATGGCGATACGCTTTGGACCAAGACTTTCGGTACTGCTGGTACAGACCGCGCCAACAGTATTGTACGAATGAGCGACACCACCTATGCAGTTGGCGGAGAATGGTATGTTGCCGATTCGAGTGCCACAAAAGGATTTGTCCTTTTGCTTCACGACAACGGTCAAATTTTATGGTTCGATACCTTAGGGCACTTGAGTGGAGAATTCGCGGTATTGGATCTGACCAAGAATTTATATGGGTTGCAATTTTCGGGCTATCGCCTCAAATCCGATGGAGATTACGATAAATTTAGCGGCTCGGTTGATCAAAATGGTGTTATTTTGACACAAGTAGCTCCGGTTGAAGCAACAGGCTATACCGATATCATTCAGCAGCTGGCCTATTTGCCGCAACAAGACCTCACCATTCTTGGCGTTCAGGTACTCAACAACAATACCTTTCAAGATCCTTACGATCTCTATTTTGGATATGGTGATGCCTTCTACGGATACTGGATAACCGGCTGGCCATCGAGCACGATCCTAAATGAAGGCAATGACTACATTGGAAACATTAGACCCACATTAGATGGGGGGTTTATTGCGGTTGGCATGAATTCAGTTATTGTAGATGGCCAAAATCAATTGAATGGTGGCAGCAATATCTTTGTACTCAAAGTCAATGGTGATGGTTCGGCCTATGTGCAAACCGATACCGTTTTTACCACCCAGCAACTCGTTGGCTTGACACCCGCTTTTGAAGGTAGTCATGTACAGGTTTTCCCAAATCCGGCGGTAACACATTTTGCCTTCAAGTGGGAGGGTGGCATGCCAAAAAAGGTGGTAGTAACCAACCAAATTGGTCAAACGATTTGGTCAGGTGCGCTTGTTCCCAATGAATTGCTTCGTGTGGATAATTGGTCAAAAGGAATATATTTGATTACAATCGATAACCAAGTATTTCCCTTGCTCAAAGAATAGTTTTAATTCAATGAGTTAGCTTATTGCTTGTTTGCGGCGCATTCTTTCCCTAATTATGAGGCCTAATTCTCGGCTGGTTTGCCCAGCTACAGAAGTATTTTCATCTGCTCTGCGCAACAAATAAGGCAATACTTCATTTACAGGCCCAAACGGAACATATTTTGCTACTTGATAGCCTGAATCCGAGAGGTTATAGGAAATATGATCTGACATACCTAAAAGTTGGGCAAAATAGAATTTTGGATTTCCCGGTTCAACGCCTGCTTTCTGTAGCAACTCCGTAAGAATTAAGGAGCTGCTCTCGTTGTGTGTTCCGGCACAAACCGAGAAAATAGCTTGGTTTTCCACTAAGAAAGCCAATGCTAAATCGTAATCTTTGTCTGTGCTGGCTTTGTCTGGTTGAATGGGTGAAGGATAGCCCATAGAAAGTGCCCGCGCCCGCTCTTTTTCCATGTAGGCGCCGCGCACCAACTTTACACCGTAATGTATGTTTGCGGTTTTCGCTCGTTCAAATTCGCTGTGTAAGAAGGCCAAGCGATCATGTCTGTACATTTGTACGGTATTGTAAACAATGCATGCTTCTTGGTTGTACTTGAGCATCATTTCAAAGGTCCATTGGTCAATAGCGGTCTGAATCCAGGTTTCTTCGGCGTCGATAAATAAGCGGGTTTGGTGCTTGGCGGCAGCGGCGCAAATGCGGTCAATGCGCTCAAGAATACCTGCAATCCCATTTTTTTCATCGACGCTAAGTTCACGGAATTCAACGCCTTTGCGATGTGCGCGTATCCGGCTAGATTCAAGTTCTATTAAATGATGCTGCGCAATGCCCGTCACTTTAAAAACAGCAAACGGAATGGCTTTGTCGGTTGCCGATTTTTCAATGGTTTGAATGATGATTTGGGTAGTTTGCTCAAAATCGGCTTCTTCCGTTTTCCCTTCTACTGAGTAATCGAGAATGGTTCCGATTCCATAAGCTTTTAAACGCGCTATTGTGTGATCACATTCTTCGATGGTTTCGCCCCCACAAAACTGTTTGAAGATTGTTTTTTTGATAAGTCCCTTTATTGGCAAATGTAACTTGAGGGCAAGAGGTGTGAGTGTTTTACCAATTTTGACAATGACTGGTGCGCCAATGATTTTAAATAATAAATAGGCACGTTGCAAATCTTGTTTGCTCTTGGAACGAAAGGCTATTTCTGTGTTGTCTAAGGAAATCATGCTTCAAAATTAAGCGCTTTTCGTAAATTTGAGCCATGAACGCGGTTTCTTTTTCCGAACATGCTTTTTCCGTAGAATGGGGGCCGTTAGAAGCGTCTAAATTCGACGCGCTTTTACACACGTTTAGTCAATCCAAAAAGGCGGTGCTTGTCGATGAAAACACCCATGAATATTGTCTTGAATTCTTATTGACCAGTTTTGAAGCCTTGGCAAATGCCGAAGTGATTGTATTGCCTGCGGGAGAGCAAAGCAAAGTCTTGGAAATTTGCACCCAAGTCTTGGAAACCCTCACAGAGGCCGGTTTTGGCCGTCAAGACCTCCTGATTAATCTTGGCGGAGGAATGGTAAGTGACCTCGGCGGTTTTGCGGCCTCTATTTTTAAACGCGGTATCGCATTTATCAATATCCCAACTAGTTTATTGGCCATTGTTGATGCCTCAATCGGCGCTAAAACCGGTATCGATTTTGCCGGTTACAAAAACCAAATTGGCACCTTTGCGCAGCCGAAGGCTACTTTTATTGACTTGCGTTTTTTAAGTACGCTTCCTCAAGCAGAATGGAAAAATGGTTATGCCGAATTGCTCAAACATGCTTTAATTTCCGACCCCGATCTTTGGTTGAAATTAGCGCTTGTACATGATATTCAAACGGAATTAGACCAACAGACCATTCAAAGAGGCGTTGAAATTAAACAAGCCATTGTTGTTGCAGATCCACTGGAAAAAGGCTTGCGCAAAATCTTGAATTTTGGCCACACAATTGGTCATGCCATTGAATCTTATTATCTGTATTCCGATACGCCCGTTTCGCATGGACATGCAGTTGCCATAGGTATGTTGATAGAAAGCCACCTTTCTATGCTGCTCTCTGGTTTGAGTAAAAATGAATTTTTGTCGATTGAGCAAGTGATAAAAAAACACTTCACGTTGCAAATTCCTCGAGATATAAATGCGATTTGGGAATTCATGCAACAAGACAAAAAAAATCAGGAAAACGAGGTTCGTATTTGTTTATTAAGTCAAATTGGCACTTGTCAGCACGATCAAAAACTGGAATTCAAAGATTTTGAGCGCGTTTACCGAACTTATTTGGGTTAAAACAAGTGTTGGATATTGCCGGTAAATAACTTAACGGCAATGGCCATTAAAATGATGCCGAATACCTTGCGTATAATACCGATACCACCTTTTCCGAGCCAAGCACCAATTTTTCCAGAGAGTTTAAGTACAACATATACCAAACCCACATTGATGACAATGGCTATAATGATGTTGATATCTGCGTAAGCGGCGCGCATAGACATCAGGGTTGTCATGGTGCCGGCGCCGGCAATCAATGGAAAGGCAATTGGCACAATCGATGCTGTTTCGGGTTCTTCATCTTTGTAAAGCGTAATACCTAAAATCATTTCGATGGCAATAAAGAAGATCAATATGGAACCTGCCACTGCAAATGAATACACATCGATGCCAATGAGTCCAAGAATTTGATCACCGATGAATAAGAAAACAAGCATAATTAGGAGTGCAACTATACTGGCTTTTTCAGACTCAATGTGCCCCACTTTTTGACGCAAATTGATGATGATCGGAATACTTCCGATGATGTCAATTACGGCAAACAAGACCATTGTGGCTGTTAAGATTTCTTTTGCATTAATCAGTTGAAAAAAGTCCATCAATTCCTTTTTGTTTGCAAAGTTAAGCCAAATCCATCGGTTTAAATGAAATAAAAAAAGGCCTCCGAAGAGGCCTTTTCCTTACAAGTTAGTTGGAAGCACCAACTTGCAATGCTTTATTCAACAATTGTCATTTCGTCAACAATGTGTTTTGCACCAGCATATTTGTCGATGATGAACAACACGTAACGGATGTCAACGTTGATCGTTTTTTGAAGTTTTTGATCAAAAATAACATCGCCGGCCATGGCCTCGATGTTGCCATCAAATGCCAATCCAATGAGTTCACCTTTTCCGTTTAATACCGGAGAGCCAGAGTTCCCGCCTGTGATGTCGTTGTTGGTCAGGAAATTTACTGGCATGTAGCCCGCTTTGTCGGCATAACGACCGAAGTCTTTTTTGTTGTTGAGCTCGATAAGGCGTTGTGGCAAATCAAATTCTTCGTCGTTTGGTTTGTATTTATTGATGGTGCCTTGAAGCGTGGTGTAGTTATTGATTTTGGCATCGTTGCGTTTATCGGCAGGAAGCGCACTGACTTTACCATAAGTCAAACGCAAGGTGCTGTTGGCATCTGGATAAAGAATTGTGCTGAGGCCAGATTCTCTGAGGCCAGCAACCAACAAACGGTATGCACGGTTGTAGTCGTCGGTAAGTTTGGTGAGCTCATCTGTGCGCTTCATGAGTTGCGCCAAAATATCTGAAGATAATTTATAGAGCGGATCGTTGGTCAATTGGCCTTCGCTTGGTGCTTCTAAGAAGGCGAGCATTCCATTTTTGGATACGAGAATAGACATCGCAAACATTGCTCTAATTTCGTTGGCTACCGAACCGTCGGCATACATGGCCGAAACGCCGTTTGCCAATTCAAAATTTGCTTTGGCAGCATATAAGTTGAGTCCATTGATCAGGATGTCCATTTCGGCAGGGCCGTAGGTCGTTTCGAAAAATTCGTTGATCGCAGCCGTAAGATCTGCTTTCATGGCCGCTCTTTTGGTTTGGTCTGCCTTGGCATAAGCCATGAGTTGGGCGCCCAATCCACGAGAAATGGCTGCATATTCTGAATTTCTGAACAGGATAGACAAGTAGTTGTCATGACGTGCTTTGTCGTTGGTGGCAGCGTAATATTTATTGATGGTACTTACGACATCGCCATATTTGGCTTTGTTCTCGGGTTTATTGGCCCAAGCATCAAATTTTGCTTCGTTTTTCGCTTTTGACGCAGCAGTTTGGAATTTGGTGAGCGCGTCGATCATGCCTTGACGGTTTTTCCAATAGTTTGCCGTTCTGGCATACTTTGAGGCATAGTTCAAGCGCACATTCGCATCTTTGTCCATGTAGAATTTCATGGCGTCCATGGCGGTTTTAGAGGCCTCTACCCATGCAGGGTAAGCATATTTTACATTTTGGTCAATACCGCCAGCAGGCAACCAACGATTGGTACGGCCAGGGTAGCCCATAATCATGGCGAAATCTCCTTCTTTGACCCCATTTAGGTTGATCGGAAGGTGGTGCTTTGGATGCAAGGGTACGTTGGTGGTGCTGTAATCTGCTGGATTGCCGTTGGCATCGGCATACACGCGGAACATCGAGAAATCACCGGTGTGACGAGGCCACTCCCAGTTGTCGGTGTCGCCACCAAATTTACCAATGCTGTTTGGAGGGGTACCCACCAAGCGCACATCTTTGTAGTCTTGGTAAACAAAGTAATAGAATTCATTTCCTTGGAAGAAAGAACGTACCGAAACGACGTATTTGCCGCCTTCGCTATTTTCTTTTTCAATGAGTGCGATTTCGTCCTTAATGACCTTTTCGCGCTCGGCTTCGGTCATGTTGTCAGAGACTTTAGCCATGATGCGCTTGGTGCAGTCGTCCATGCGGACAAAAAAGCGCACATACAAAGATTTTGGCTTGAGTTCTTGGCTGCGGTCTGCGGCCCAAAAGCCGTTCGTGAGGTAGTCGTGTTCTGGTGTAGAAAGTTCGGCAATAGCATCGTAACCACAATGGTGGTTGGTCAAAAGTAAGCCATCTTTGGAGATGAGCTCTGCGGTACAACCTCCATTGAACTGAACAACGGCGTCTTTGAGTGATGAGTTATTGATGCTGTAGATTTCTTCAGCAGTGAGCTGGAGCCCCATTTTTTGCATGTCGCGGTGGTTGAGGCGATCGATAAACATCAAGAACCACATGCCTTCATCGGCACGCACGAAGAGCCCTACAAATAAGAAAAGGGCGAGTGTAATACGTTTAAACTGTTTCATGATTTATTTATTGTGTGGCGAAGATACTAGCTTTTTTTTCATTCTGCTAAGGCTCTCGGGTAAAATACCGAGGTACGATGCAATTTGGTGTTGCGCAACAATTTGCTCAATGCCCGGGTGTCTTTGAAGTAATTCCTTGTAGCGTTCCTCGGCATGAGCTGAAACGGTCATAAAAAACCGTTTTTGTAAAACGGCTAAAGTGCGTTGTGCCATAATGCGAAAAAGACGTTCTAAGGCCGGAACACGCTCAAATAATTCTTCGAGGTCTTCTTTGGCAATCTCGAGAATATAGCTGTCTTCCAGTGCTTGCACATTGAGTGTGGCTGCTTCATCGAAATGAAACGCAGATAAATCGCCCACCCACCAATCTGCAAATGCAAAATACAAAACGTGTTCGTTGGCTTTGGCATCGGTATAAAAAACCCGCAGCGTTCCGCTAACTACAAAACCTTGATGAAAATGCTTTGAACCTTCCTTGAGAAAGAAATCTTTTTTATTGACTTTGCGCAAGTGGTATTTTGTTTTGATCAGCTCAAAGTCTTTTTCAGAGAGCGCCACGCGCTTAGAGGTGTACGCGTATAGTTTTTGATAGGCTGCTTGCAGTTCCATTCGTATTGATGCTATTTAGGTAAGTGTCGAATGCGCCATTCATTGGGGTGTAAATTATTAAAGCGCTGTCCAATTTGCTTGATGAGGGCTATTTTTTGATGTTGATACGTGACATAATAAAATCCAGCCGGTGCTTCCCATTGCTGACTTTGCCCATTTAATATTTGCAATGCTGTATTGTAGTCTACCTCTTTGTGCGGCAAGTCCCATTGCAAAGCCAAACTGTAAACCATGTCATAGGCTGGGGTCCACGTTTTTTTATGCTGGATGGCTACATGCAGACCTTTTTTGAGAAATTTTAATTTTTGAATCAGCGGATAAATTTCAAGCGCAAAGGGTGTGCTCGCAAATAGGTTGTCTTCTTCTTGCCAGAAGGAAAGTGCAGGCTGTGCAGAAAGCAAAGCGCTCAGTTCATTCGGTACCCCTTGGGAAAGCTGCATTTTGGGCCTTTTACCTTTGCTGTTGGCACGCTCGGTTTTCTTTAATGCAGCAATGTAAAAGCCTTCACTTTGGACTTGATTTGGAAAAAAATAATAGCCAAGACCATGGCGGTCGGCTTGTAAGCCTTCAAAAAAGGGAAGTTCTTGCCTATGTGCTAATTGTTCTGAAAGGAAAGGTGTCAATTGCGCCTCATTTTCTTCAGGATTAAAGGTGCAAGTGGAGTAGACGAGGTAACCACCTTCTTTGAGCAAGGGCCAAACTTCCTGTAAGATGGCTGTTTGACGTGCTGCGCATAAGGCAGCGTTCTGTAAGCTCCATTCGTTGCGGGCATTGTGGTCTTTTCTGAACATGCCTTCCCCAGAACAAGGCGCATCAACCACCAACACGTCAATTTGGCCATCTAGCGCATGTAGTTCATTTGGTTTGTGGTTGCAAACAAAGGTGTTCGCATAGCCCCATTTGCTGAGGTTTTCACTCAGAATATAAGCCCTTGATCGATTGATTTCATTGGCAAGCAGAAGGCCTTTGTGATCTAGTAAACTTGCTAGAAGTGTGCTTTTTCCACCGGGCGCGGCACTCAGGTCGAGTACGACCGGGTTTTCCGGAAGTGAAAGCGATTTGAATACTTGCTCTAAGTACATCGAGCCGGCTTCTTGCGGGTAATAAGCACCGGCATGAAACAGGGGGTCGTAGGTAAAAGAAGGGCGTTCTGGAAGGTAAATGCCATTTGAATTCCAAGCAACAGGTAAGGTGTTTTGAAAAGAGGAACGGCGTTTGGGATGAAGCCGAACCGAAGTTGGTGCATTTTCGTTTAAAGATGAAAGCAGCTGATCGGGAACAAAAGAATCTTGTTGGATGCGCGCTACAAAATCTTTTGGTAATTCAGTCATTCTCAAAAGTAAGGATTTTTTGAAAAGTGAGTTCCGCTACATTTGAAGAAAAGGCGTTTGCTACCACGGCATAATTGACTTTGTGCCCCGGTACAGCAATGACTTTTTGGTCGTCGCAACAGACCTGTTGTAAAGGTCTGAGCGGTGCTGGAACACCAGCCTCTTTGAGTAGCTGATACACACTTTTGGATCCCGCCAGTCCTTTTATTTTTATTTTGTCTTTGGGCTGAACAGTCCGAAAATGGATTGGGCCTTTGATGAGGTCTAGGTCAATGAGGTGCTTGTTCGGCATAGCGTTGGGCGGTGTATGATTTAATTGATAAGCCCAATGACAAGGTTCGTTTATGAACCAATCGAGTCTTTTTTCATTTTTAACCAGGTAGTTCAAATTTGAATTGATGGGATCTGTCCATTGCAAGTACTTGCCGTTTTCTGCATTAAATAATTCGCTAATTCTTTTGGTAATGTGCATTGGAAACCCATTCCTTTTAAAAAGTTCAATATATTGATATGCAGTTAATTGAGATAATTCTTTTAAAGTAACGCTTTTATTTTTTGCAAAATGATCGATGGCCAATTGAAGTTGAAGATCTTGGTCTTCGACTTCCTTTTGAAAATAATATTGAAGGTGTTGAACGGCTGCCTGCAAGTTTGGGAGTTGCTCATTTAAGAACGGAATGAGTTGCAGGCGCCATAAATTGCGCCGGTATTTTTTATTGGCGTTGCTGCTGTCATTTCGAAAAGGTGTGTG
>CAZINO010000048.1:15661-18110 GCA_964540625.1 uncultured Lishizhenia sp.
CAATGAGCTTTTGGTCTTGATCGCTTTCGCTGCCGCGCAACCCATAGTTGACATGCATGAGTTCGATTGGGAGTTTTAAAAGCAAAAGCAAGTCACAGAGCAACATCGAGTCTCTGCCACCACTTACCGCAATAAGATACTTGGGAGCAGTGTGCTGCTCAAAAAAAGACCGAAGTGCTGCAAGCGTTTCGGAAACGATCGGTTGCTCAGTCGAGTCCATTAATCAGTTTGTCGGCTTTTAAGAGACATTCATTGTATTCGTCTTCGGGATTTGCGCCAATTGTGAGTGCGCTACCCACTGCCAAAGACAAATATTGTTTTTGGCGGTTGTATAATAGGCTGCGAATAACCACATTAAAATCGAAATCGCCGTTGGGTTCAATGAGGCCGATGCTTCCTGAGTACAAGCCTCTTTTGAAATCTTCGTTCGCTTCGATGAGTTCTAGGGCCGAAATTTTTGGTGCGCCGGTCATGCTTCCCATTGGAAACAAACTTTTTAATATGTCCAGAAAACGAACTTCAGGTTGTAGTGTGCAACTGATTTTAGAAATCATTTGATGCACAGTCTCAAAGCTGTAAATTTGACAAAGTTCCTCGACCTGAACACTGTTTTTTTGAGCAATACGCGATAAATCATTGCGCACTAAATCGACTATCATGATGTTTTCGGCGCGCTCTTTGGGGTTGTTTTGAAGTTGTATGGCATTTTGCGCATCTTTTTCAGGATGGGCATTTCTAGCCGCCGTTCCTTTGATTGGTTCTGAGCGCAGTTGCTTGCCAGTTTTTTGAATAAAGCGCTCTGGACTTGCGCACAAAACAACATGCGTATCGGTCTCGATAAATGCCGCATGTGGGGCTTTGGTGCGCGCGTTAAGTCTGCCAAACAATCCATAAGGATTGGTCAATGGGTAATCTGCTACATACAGTTCTTGACAATAATTTACCTCATAGATATCTCCGCGCTGCAAAGCGTTTTTAAGCACGTTGAAATGCTGGAAATAAGCTTCTTTTGAGGTCCTGGGTTTAAATTCAGCAGAGATGCCTGTTTGGTGATTTTGCATTTGTGCTGAAAAATATGCTGCAAAGGTTTTGTTTTCGGCTTTTTTTTGACCCCAAAAGTGTGACAACTCGGCATTCAGCGTGTAGATGCTTTCTGGAACCCAAAAATGCAGTTCAGGAAATTGAAGTTCATCTGGATTTTCAGAGTAGAGCTTTTCAAAATGGTTTTTAAGCTCGAAAGAGAGGTATCCAAAAATATAATTACCCTTGTTAGCATCGATAAATGCTTGAACTGATATTGAATCAAAATCATTTTGAAATTGAAGCACTTGTGTTTGTCCGACACCAATAAGTGGCCCATGAATAGGGTGTTGCCAATAAAAACAAGTGCTTGTCATGTTTCAAATTTACAAACATCGTACAGAATGAGTGGTAATACACAACCTTTTAGTGCTATTTATTGTTAGAGAGCAGTTACCTTTGCAACGCGCTTTCGTCCAAATGTCAAGATCTCCTATGAAATTCATTATTTCCCTTATTTTTTTATCCGTGTGCGGCTTTACTTTGGCTCAAAAAAAAGCAACTATTAGCGGATACATCACCGATGCCCGAAGCGGTGAAGCACTAGGTACCGCACGTGTGTTTGTCAAAGAGCTAAAATCCGGTACTGTCGTCAACAATTACGGCTTTTACAGTTTGACGCTACCGCTCGGAACTTACCAAATCGAGTACCGATGTGATGGCTTTCTATCCGTGGAAAAAGCCATTGTGCTGCAAGCCAATCAAACTGTCAATTTGGAGCTAGAGATGGCCATTCAAGAAACCAAAGAGGTGAGGGTGACGGGTAAAAGATCTGAGAATGTCACATCGGCTAAGCTCGGTCAAATGGAGCTTAAAATGGATCAGGTCAAAACTTTACCTGCTTTTATGGGAGAGGTCGATGTCGTTAAAACTTTGCAATTATTACCTGGTGTGTCTTCGGTGTCCGAAGGCGGACAAGGTTTTTATGTGCGCGGGGGCGGACCTGATCAAAATTTAGTACTACTCGACGAAGGTGTGGTGTACAATGCCGCACATTTATTTGGTTTCTTTTCAGTTTTTAACGCCGACGCCATTAATAGCGTGAACCTCATTAAAGGGGGTATGCCAGCCAACTACGGTGGGCGGCTTTCTTCGGTTTTGGAGGTCAACATGAACGAAGGCAATCTCAAAAAATTCAAAGTAAAAGGCGGTATAGGTGCTATTTCTTCTCGCCTAACGGTAGAAGGCCCACTCAAAAAAGACCGTGGATCTTTTATAGTATCGGCCCGCCGTACGTACATCGATCTGATCATGAAAGCGGCTATTCCCGATACCTCTCCGTTCGCAGGTTCAGGCTATTTCTTTTATGACCTCAATGCCAAACTCAATTACAAACTGACTGACAAAGACCGCATTTATTTGAGTGCCT
>CAZINO010000049.1:0-17845 GCA_964540625.1 uncultured Lishizhenia sp.
ACCATTCGGTTTGTTGAGCATAGAAGAGGTTTGGGAAAAAAAGGGCAAAAGTGAAAGTAAACTTCATGGTTCAAATTAACAAAAACGGCTCCAATTTGCAAAATTTAAACAACTGTTTAATTTTTTTTCAAGTTCTTAAACAATTGTTTAAAAAGAGTGTTTAACTTTGCGGCGTCTTTGCCCAATAACAACCATGAAAAGAGACCTATCAACAGAAGAAAAAATCAAGGCGGCAGCCAAAAAAGTCTTTATGACTAAAGGTTTTGACGGCTGTTCGGTGCGCGATATCGCCAAAGAGGTCGGCAGTAATGTGGCCCTGCTCAATTATTATTTTCGGTCCAAAGAAAAGCTCTTTGAACTCATTTTTGAAGGTGCTATGTCTGATTTTCTTCAATCGATGATCGAAGTTTTCAGTTCAGATCTTTCCCTTAAAGAGAAAACCACTTTACTCATTGAAAAAGAGTTTGATTTTTTTATGGAGCACCCCGAATTACCTATGTTTATTTTGCAGGCGATCCATCAAAATAAAGGCGAGCACCCCATGCCAAGCCATTTTTTTGAACCAATTTCCAAAACCGGAATTTTTCAGCAATTAGAAGCTGCGCAAGCCAACGGCGAAATGCGTCAAATTAGTTTACGCAACGTGACCATTCTTCTGATGTCGAATGTGCATTATCCGTTCATGTCTAAAAAACTAACTCAGCAATTCCATGGCATAGATGAAGCCACGCTGCAACACGACCTTCTTGCGCACAAAGCTTATGTCAAAGAAATGCTCATTAATTATTTATTTCCTCAAAACCCAAAGCAATGAAAATGAAACAAAAGCTCTCCATTGGTTTGTATGTCTTGCTTGTTGGCTCCACACTCTGGGGTCAACAACTCGACCTCTCCACCTGCTTGCGCATGGCAGAAACAGCCAACGTGCAAATCCGTAGTGCGCAACTCGATGTTGCCATTAATGAAAGCCAAAGGGCTGCCTATTTATCGAGTCGGATGCCAACGCTCAATTTTTCGGCAGATTATCGTTACAATGCAGTCATCCCAGGACAAGTTGTACCGGCACAATTCTTCGGTGGGGCACCGGGTACATTTGCCGAAGTCCAATTTGGAGTGCCGTTTGTCTTAAGTAATACGGTTCAACTCAATCAAATTCTCTTCAATTCACAACTCAATTATGGTTTAGCCGCCTTACAAATCAATAGCGAAATTGTCAAGATCAAAAAGGACATGACCATCCAAGAAGTGAAATACCAGGTGGCCAATACGTATTTCATCTTACAAGGTATGTACGAACAGCTCAAGTTTGTTCAAAGCAATATTTCCTACACCAACCAAATCTTAAAAAATATGGATTTAATGGTGGCGCAGGGCTTGTTGGTGCAAACTGAGGCCGATAAAATGCGCATCAATCGCTTGAATTTAGAAAATACCCAAGCAAATTTGAGTGCGACCAAAAGTCAGCTAGAAGAAATCCTAAAAATCTTGATTGGGGCAGATCCCAAAGCCAATTTGGTATTAGAAAACGATCAAATGGTTCAGCAATCTTTGCTCGTCGATAAAAGCGCTGCAAATCTATTTCAAATCCAATTGCTCGAGCAGCAAAAGCGCATGGCCGAAGAAGAAGCAAAGGGCATCAAGATGGGTTATTTACCGAATGTCAATTTATATGGCATTTATCAATATAACTACAACATGAATCCCGAAACGGACTTCCGAATAGGAATCGACGGTGCTTTTATCGGATTGCGCATCGATTGGAATTTGTTTGACGGCCTAGACAAGCATCATAAAGCGGCGGTCAATGCATTGAAGCAAGAGCAAATTGCCAGTCAAACAGCGCTTGTTCAACAACAATTACAACAGCAAATTGAGCAAAACAAACGCATGGTAGAGGTCAAAGCGGGCGCATTGGAATTAGCCAAAGAACAACTCAAATTAGCCGAAGCCGTTCATCAAAATGCCAATTTAAAATTTACAGAAGGGCTCATTGGTACCAACGACTTACTTCAGGCGCAATCCGGACTCGAACAAGCCCAAACAGGCGTTGTGGCCGCTTATGTGGCGCTGCGTCAAGCTGAACTAGACTACCTTAAATCAAACGGAAATATCAAATAAATCATCATGAAAAGAATCATCTTTATTTCGCTCGCAGTCATCGCACTTCTCGGACTCACCGTCGCAAAGCTGCTCTCCAATTCCAAAGAAGCCAAAAAGAAAATTTACATCCACGACATGAATGCGGCGGTCCTGGTTCAAACCAGTCATCCGGAGCAACACACCTTTGAGAGTGCTTTTTCTTACCTCGGTACTTTTGACCCCATGCACCAAAACAATGTAGCAGCAGAAGGCTCTGGTAAACTCATTCAATTGTTGGTAAAAGAAGGCGACCGCGTGAGTAAAGGTCAAGTCATTGCCAAATTGGACGACGAACTCATTAACTTACAGATCGAAACGGCCAAGCTCAATATTGCACAGCTCAAAAATGACAACGCGCGTTTTTCTAATTTACGCAAAGAGCAAGCCGTATCTTCTATGGAAGCAGAAAAGATGGAACTGGCGCTTAAAACGGCTGAGGTGCAACTCAAGCAACTGCAAAAGCAACTACGCGGTACAAAAGTACTTGCGCCTTTTTCTGGCGTTGTTACCAAAAAAATGGCTGACCTCGGCTCAATGGTGATGCCAGGTACACCCATTGTAGAACTGACAGATATTTCTGAATTAAAGTTGACCATTTCTGTACCCGAGCGCGATGTTTTGAAGTTCAAGAAAGGTCAAAAAGTACTGGTAAGCGTCGATGCACAACAGAAAAATGTAACAGGTAGCATTTACAGCATCTCTGTACAAGCCGATGCGCTGCACAATTTCAAGGTTCAGGTACTGGTGCGCAACACAGCATCCAACCCGACTTTTGCAGGCATGTACGGAACGGTAAGCCTTGACAACAATGAAAAAATTACGGCCTTAGCGGTGCCAAGAAAAGCGCTCGTTGGCTCCACAAAAAATCCAAAGATTTACGTAGTAAGAGCGGGTAAAGCGCGCCTCATTGCATTTAGTGCTGGGACTTCAGACGGCAATTACATGGAGGTGGTAAGCGGCCTAACAAGCAATGACGAAATCGTGATCAAAGGCCAGGTCAATCTCGAAGACAACATGAATATCAAACGCAACAAATAAGCCCCATGACACTTACTGAATTGGCCATCAAACGGCCTTCTTTCATCATCGTCATTTTTACCATTTTGGTGGGTGGCGGTCTGATCAGCTACAAACAACTTTCCTATGAGCTCATGCCCGACTTTTCGGCTCCTTTGCTCACGATTACCACGGCCTATCCGGGCGCGTCCCCCTCAACGGTTGAAAGTCAGGTTTCCAAGCCGCTAGAAGATGTATTGAGCGGTATGGAGAACGTCGACGAAGTCACTTCTTTCTCTTTTGATAACGCATCTTTTGTATTACTAGAATTCAAAGCCTCGGCCAATATTGACGACGCTTTAGAAGATGCCCAGCGCAAAATCAACAACAACCTCAATAGGTTGCCCGAGGATGCCCAAAACCCTATGGTGGCCAAAATTGAACCAAACGCAACGCCCGTATTGCAATTAAGTGCGGTTGCCAAAAATCTCTCAGATGCCGAACTCATGCGTCTGATGGATGACCAACTTTTACCCGCAATTAAGCAGGTAAAAGGGGTTGCTGAGGTGCAAGTGATTGGCGGGGAGCGTCGCTCCTTTCGTGTAAATGTAGACAAAGAGAAAATGCGCAAATTAGGGCTTTCTTTGGCGCAAATCAACCAAGCTGTTTCCATGTCTAACCTAGACTTTCCAACTGGAAAAATCAAAAGCAGTTCCGAACAAATTACTGTGCGTTTGACGGGTAAATACAAAGATCTTAATGATTTGCAAAACCTGGTGCTGATGTCAAAAGGCACCAGCTCGATTCGCCTCAAAGACGTTGCGGAAGTCATCGATGCCAGCGAAGATCAAATTACGATTTCGCGCTTAAACGGCGTTAATGGAATCGGTTTGCGCATTAAAAAACAATCCGATGCAAATGCGGTAGATGTCGCTAACCTAACCAAAGACAAATTCAAAGAATTAGAGAAGAAGTACAGCAAAGAAGGGTTGTCATTTACAGTTGCCACCGATACTTCTATACCTACCATAGAATCGGTTGATGCCGTTATTCACGACCTCGAGTTGGCTGTCTTTTTAGTGGCGCTTGTGATGCTCTTGTTCTTGCACACCATGCGCAACGCATTCATTGTTTTGGTGTCCATTCCAGCTTCTCTCATTTCCACCTTTGTAGCCATGTACTTACTTGGCTATACATTGAACCTCATGACGCTTTTAGCCATGTCTTTGGTAATTGGTATTCTTGTGGATGACTCAATTGTAGTACTCGAGAATATTTATCGCCACTTGCAAATGGGTAAAAAACGCCGTCAGGCAGCACTAGATGGTCGCAATGAAATTGGCTTTACCGCTCTGGCAATTACGCTCGTAGATGTCGTGGTATTTTCGCCGGTTGTGTTCATCGAAGGGACCATCTCGGATATCTTACACCAGTTCTCTATTGTAGTGGTGGTATCCACCTTGATGTCACTTTTTGTCTGCTTTACCTTAACGCCGTGGCTGGCTTCCCGTTTTGCAAAAGAAGTCAAACTCGACCCCAAAAAGCCTTTTCAAGCCTTCCTACTGTGGTTTGAGCGCAGGGTGACCATTTTTACGGATTCCTATGTTAAAATTGTCGGTTGGGCTTTGCGTCACAAAATTTCAATGGGCCTCATTGTTATTGTGATTTTCGTAGCCTCATTTGCTACTATGGGGCTAGGTATTGTTGGTCAAGAATTTGTCTCGCAAGGAGACCAAGGCAAATTTATGCTCAAGCTCAAGTACGAAAAGAGCGCCACTTTTGCTGAAAACAACCTGACGACACTCAAAATTGAGCAACTCTTGCTTGCCCAGAAAGACGTGGTGGATATTGTTTTCTCAAATGTCGGAGGGCCAAGTGCCGGTTTAGGTGCAGCTGCCTTCGGTGCTGAAAACCGCTCGGAAATCACTGTCATGATGCACAAAGGCAAGCAAAAAGAGATTCCGACGGTTGAGTACATGAACGCGATTCGTACAAAAATTGAAAACGAGTTCCCTGGTGTAGAAGTCAAAGCACTCAATATGGGCCTTGTCGATTCTGAGCAAGCCCCAATTGAAATTTTTATCTCGAGCAACGACAAAGAGCTCATGGTCAAAGAAGCGACGCGTTTAAAGAATGCGATCAAAACCATCCACGGCGCAAAAGACCCTTATCTCAGTACAGAAGATGTTACCCCGGAAGTAAAAATTGCACTTGACCGTGAAAAAATGGGTCAACTTGGTGTGAGTGTGGCTACGGTTGGTATGCAGCTGCAAGGGGCGCTGTCTGGAAACGACGACAGTCAACTTGATTTGGATGGTTCTGAATACGATATCCGCGTCATGCTCGATGCAGCCAATCGCAAAGATGTCGAAGATATCCAAGACCTGACCTTTATGAACAACGAAGGAAAACAAGTGCGCCTGAGCGAGTTTGCCGCCATTTCAGTAGACAACGCAGCTGGCACTCTTGAGCGTAAGAACCGTATCGGAAATACAACCTTGCGTTGTTATGTGCTCGGGGCAGCCCCAGGCACGGTTGCTGCCGATATCGAGAAATACCTCAAAAAACAACCTTTAGATCCCAACGTGCGCTTAACGTGGGGAGGAGAAATCAAGCGTCAGAAAGAATCTTTTGGTGCATTAGGAACAGCCATGGGTATTGGTGTTATTTTGGTTTACCTCATTATGGTTGCCCTTTATGACAACTTTGTTTATCCTTTTGTCGTCTTGTTTTCCATTTTGGTTTCATTGGTAGGCGCCATCCTGGCTTTGGCTTTGACATCGTCTAACATGGGTATTTTTACCATGCTTGGAATGCTGATGCTGCTTGGGCTTGTGGCTAAAAATGCCATATTAATCGTGGACTTCACCAATCACCTCAAAGAAAAGGGAATGAGCACTTATACAGCGCTTCTGGAATCGGTCAGGGAAAGGATGCGTCCGATATTGATGACGACCATTGCTATGGTGATCGGTATGATACCAATTGCAACGGCTACCGGTTCTGGTGCAGAATGGAAAAACGGACTCGCTTGGGTCCTCATTGGTGGGCTTACGAGCTCCATGTTCTTAACGATTATAGTTGTCCCTATGATGTATTATGTTGTGGACCGCATTCAAGCTAAAATTCAATTTAAGAAACTAGCCAAAATGGCTGATATCGATACAAACGAATAATTGAATTGTCTCTCCGATCAAAAAAGGCAGCCCTAGGCTGCCTTTTTGGTTTGCGAAGAAACGTATTTATGCACCCTGAAGGTGAGGAAGATATTAATGATAATGACACCGACTACAACCCAACCTAATACATCGAAATTCAGTAATGGACCAGTCGGTTGTTCTTGCCAAACAATTTTGCCGCCGATAATAGCAGCGATGCCGCCAGCTATTTGTTGCAGTGAAGAGTTGATACTCATGAAGGCACCGCGGTCGTGCAATTCTGGCACAGAGCTGGTGAGGGCCTGAGATGGCACCATTCGGGCCATAATGCCGCCCATCATGAAAATATTGACCAGCACTAAAATAAAGAAAGTTGTTTGCTCTAAACGGACATAAACAAGCACTGCGGCAACCATAATGATTGATGCAGCCATAAAGAGTTGGAATTTATTGATTTTATCGGCTAGGACACCAATTAGGGGCATTATCAAAAAGGTAGAAACCCCAACAATCATGAAGAGTAGCGGTAAGTCTTTTTGAGAAATGCCAACGTTGTTTACCGCAAAAGCGCTACCCCAAGGCATCATGAAATAACCACCCAAAGACATGAAGGCGGTGGCCATAAAGCCGATTCGGTAGTTTCTGTTTTGGATGGTTTGAAGCAAATGCTTAAAGGCAGAATGATTTGTTTTTTGATCGAGGTGCTTGCGAATGGGTTGAAGCCCAAATAGAATTGCGATCATCATGAATAACGAAAGGGCTACAATAAAGTAAAACGGCATTTGCCAATTGTATTGCGCGGCGATATACAAGCTAATAGGGATGCCAAGTATTTGACTCAGACCAAATCCCATTTGCATAAAACCCATGACCCTTCCACGTTGATCTAGACTAAATAAATCGGCTACAATTGCCATAGAAATCGAAGACATGACACCACCAAAGACACCCGTAAAAATTCGGGCCATGACCAGTTGCTCGTATGATTGTCCTAAACCGCAAAATAGTGTGCCAATGATAAATCCGGAATAAAAGAAGACGAGTAATTTCTTGCGATCGAAGCGGTCTGCAAAGCCTGCAGTCAAGAAGCCAGAGAGCCCTGCGGCAAGGGCGTAACTCGACACAACAATGCCGAACTGGGCGGGTTTAACCTTTAAATCTTTCATGAGAAGGTCGCCCAGTGGCGACATCACCATGAAATCAAGAACGACCGTAAATTGGGTAAGGGCAAGGATAGCAACGACCAACCATTGGTGTTTGCTCAGTGGATTTTGGTTTTTCACGAAGCAAAAGTACCCAATATTTCGCCATCTACTTGTTAATTTTTAATGATGCGCATACGGAATTCATGTTGCTGATTTTGTATGGTGAGTAGGTATACACCGCTGGCAAAATGCTGGATATCCAATTGATTTTTGCTGTCCGCAAAGCTATTTTGCAACAAAATTTGACCCTTTAGGTCCGAGAGCATATACTGTGCACCAATCCATTGAGTATCGATTTGAACTTCAAAAAGACCATTTGTAGGATTCGGGTAAATCTGTGGTGTTTTGAAAGATTGCGCTTGAAGTCCAACCTCAATTAAAAGCAGGTTGCTCTGGTATTGACAACCAAAAGCATCAGTAATCTGACATTGGTAATTGCCATTTTGTGTGGTAACCAATGTTGTATTGCTTTGATTTGGAATCAGGTTATTGTCTAAGTACCAACTGATTTGCGCGTTCTGCGGGATGTTCGATACGCTGAGAACGTTGCTGGCTGTGCTGAGCTGAGGTTGAATAAACGGACTACAATAGATAGCGAGTAAAGTATCAGAAAATGCCACACAACCGCTCGGATTAACCGCTACTAAGTAATAATGACCACTTTGATAAACTACATGATTAGATCCGGTGGCACCGGCAATTGGCGAACCATTAAAGTACCATTGATAAGAAAGACTGAGGTCAGGTGAGCTAAGTGTATGACTCAAGGAATCGTAGGCGATTACAGGAGCAGTAGGAAGGCTATAAACAACGATGGTATCGGTAGCTAATACTTGCGGCGTAGGGAGGATGATTTGATGGCTGATGGTATAATTGAAGTTAGATGTACCTGCGCCACAACCACTACATCCATTGAGGTTGAGGTTGTGGCTGCCCATGTAGTCGTCGGCACCAAAATAGGGTTCGCCGTAGCTGTCATCGGCTTCCCAAATTTCAAATACGTAGGTGTTGTTAGGGTTTAAATTGAGGTTGAGTGTCCATTGAACAGGTGGGTTTTGATCACCGATGATTGTAGATTGATAATAAAGTTGGCCGTTCTCAAAAAGTTTGAAATAGGCATCGGCATTTTCGTAGGAAGGGAAGCCGCCACCGAAATTACTCATGCTACTAATGTTGAGGTTGTTGAGCGTGTAGATGTGGGTGGTGTCTAGGTTGGCAAAAGCGGTGTACGAGACGACGTACGTTCCTGGATTCGGGTAGTATTGTGGCCCGGGGTTTTCTGCAAATGAAACATTCCCATTGCCGAAATCCCAATAATATTGGCTGAGCCCGGGGTTATTATTTGTAAAGTTGACAAGCGCGGGTGCGCAACTTGGTGCGCCGACGAGCGTAAATCCGTTGTTGGAAATAACTGTATTAGAGGGCAGGACGTTCATGTGTATCTGGAACATGAACGGATAACCGGAAAGTATAGTGAGGTCCGCGAGTACAGTGACATCAATGGTGTACGAACCCGCAAGTAAAGGAGTGCCGTGAACATTGACACAGCCATGTTGAGAAAGTTGAGGGTTGTAATCGCAATTGGTGGTGTTGTTGTTGCAGGTCCAGCTCAGGCCAACAGGCAGTGCAACCGATAAAATATGAAAATTGGTGAAAGCATAGCCCAACGTATCTGTTGGCATCACAAATGTAATGTCTTGATTGTAGGGGGTCCCAACGGTGGCATTCGGGAGTGTGTCAGGGTAAATGCCTACTTGGGTTTGGGTATAATCGATGTTGCAAATTTGTGCGCCAAGAATAAATGGAAAAGCACAGAGGTAGAGGTGAAGTAGTAGTTTCATGATTCGGAAATTTGAAACGAAATTAATGCCAATGCAAGGACTAAATATCCGAAAATTTACTGAAAAACAAGTGATTACGGGTTGGTTTCCGAAATTTTACTGATTCTTGGGCCCAATTCGATGCACTCTAAATTGTGAATTTGTGCGCCTGTAATTTGAAATCTAAAAATAGTTTTGACCTGATGGAATCCCTTGTATCCACAGGCGCCTGGGTTCAACCAAAGCATCTGAAATTTGGTGTCGTATTGCGCCAACGCGATGTGAGAATGTCCGCAAACAAAGAGTTGTGGTATTCCGTTTAACTGAAGTTCTTCTCGTGCTGGTTTGGCATATTTGCCGGGTCTACCGCCGATATGTGTCATCAGCACATTGACATCTTCTATGCGAAAGCGCAAATGTTCTTTACAGGCTGCTCTAATTCTGTGGTCATCGATGTTGCCATAAACAACCCGTAGTGGTTTAAAGGCTTCAAGCGCCTCTAGGGTAGGGAGGTCTCCGATGTCTCCGGCGTGCCAGATTTCATCGACATCGGCAAAGTATTTGAAGATTTTTGGATCCAAAAATCCATGGGTATCTGAGAGTAGACCTATCCGCTTCATAGTTATTAACAAAAATAACGATTTAATTAAGAGCGCTTTACTTATTGATATTCGATAAGTAAATAGAAATATTCGATAAAAACCTTTTAATATTCATTGAATAAGGTTGCTTGCTCAACTCTCAGGGGATTCCAAAAGTTTGTGAATAAATTTAGGCACCTGTATGTGGACGCTCTTCAAAGTTTCCACTAAAATTGTAAATTGATTCAAATGTCAAAAACAGATAGTAGTATGGTGAAATTTCAAAAAACGCTCGTTTGTGTGTTTTCTCTGTTGATTATTGGCTTAAGTAGCAATGTTTGTGCGCAAACTGTTTCCAATTCTGGTTGGTCGGTAACCCAGCAAACCAGCCTTGAGGAAAACAACCAAGATCCAATTGTGCTGGCGCACAAAATCCATAACTATCAGCAACGCATCATCGCATTTGCCGAAACCACAAATCAATTAAACGAACTCGCTACATTAAAGTCGAGTTTTCTTAAAAAACAACAGGCGCTAGCAGCGAATTTTCCAACTGCGCCTCTAGAAGCATCATTTGAACAAATCAATGCATGGTTGCGTCAGCATCCTGAAGAAGCTGAACACTACCAGACTATTTTGGATTCAATCCTTCAAAATTTAAACCAATAATTTCTCCCTTAACTATAGACTATAAACTATAACTCATGAAAAATCGCTACCATTTTTTCAAATCATTAACCATCGGTCTGAGCATCCTCATGATGACCTGTGGTATCGCCACAAACGCTTGGTCTCAAGCGGGTCAGTGTAACGCCGGTGGTTGTACCATGACAGGTACGGCTTGGGGTGCAACCCAATCCACAACCTCTGCAACTTTTGTCAATTCAGTTGCAGGTACCTATGGTGGAGAATACAACACATATAATGTTACGTCCGGTAACCAGTACGAATGGTCATTGTGTCCGGTAGATGGCGCAACCAATCCGACAAGTGATGCCCAATTGACGCTGAAAAACACTTCCAATACGAATTTGTGTTACAGTGATGATTTGTGCGGTGCGAGTCCTAAAATTTTATGGACAGCCACATTCACAGGTCAAGTGCGTGTTTTAGTCAATCAATACAACTGTGCGACAAATTCAAATTCGCACACCGTGCGCTGGCGTCAGGTTTCTGCTGCCCCATCGGGTCCTGTCTCTTGTACAAATGCCTCTGCGTACCCGTTCTCTGGTGCTACCTCTACTTTTGATGAGGAAATTTTCAACGTGACCTTCGGTACCTTGAATAACTCATCCTCTTGCGGAACTTTAGCTGCTGGAGCAGGCTCAATTGCCTCAATGTACTCAAATTATTCAGGTGTTGTTAGTGCACCTGTTGTGAATCCCGGGCAAACCATTAACTGGAGTGTTAATGTCGGAACTTGTAACGGTTGGTATGGTGTCAACCTTCGTATCTACTTTGACTGGAATTTAAATGGCTCATTTACAGATGCCGGTGAAAACCCTGTTAATATTTCTGCAATCAATGGTGTGAATTCAGGAACCGTTACTATTCCTGCTGGTGCGACCGTCGGAACCGCAAGAATGCGCGTTATTGCCACCGAAGGAACCGTTCCTGGACCTACAGGTACCTATGCTTGGGGAGAAACCGAAGATTATTGCGTGCAAGTAGCAGCCGCAGTTAACTGTAGTGGTGCGCCAAACAACGGTGTTGCCGCCATTTCTACGGCAAGTGGTTGTCCGAATGCCAGCTTCATTTTGTCTGCTACCAATTTTACATTTGGTACAGGTATTTCGTATCAGTGGCAATCTGCACCAACCGCAACAGGTCCATGGACCAACGTTGCTGGTGCCACCAACACTACGCTGACCACCTCTGCAGCCACGACAACTTTCTATCGTTTGAACACCACGTGTTTGTTTAGTGCGACCTCTTCACAATCCAATGTAGTTTCTTACACGGCTACAGGTGGAAGCTGTCAGTGTGGTCCTTATCCAATCAATGCGCCGCTCTATAATTATTACAACGACATCACCAACGTAACCATCGGTGGAGTAAACAACACCTCAACTTGTGCAACAGTAGCGCCGGGTCCAGGGTCTGCCCTTAACCTTTACGCTAACTATACCACCTCAGTTGGGTCTGTCAACCTTCAGCAAGGTCAATTAGCGACCTTCTCCTTGACCTCCACAGGTTGTGTTTTTGGTGCAGGTTCAAACTTCTTCCAAATCTACATCGACTACAATGCCGATGGCGATTTCCTAGATGCAGGTGAGCTTGTGTACTGGCAGCCGACCAATGCAGGCGGTAACCAAACACTCAACGGTTCGTTTGTGGTTGCTCCAACGGCTCCTGTTGGTACAACACGTATGCGTGTGGTCAATATCAACTACGGTACACCTGGTACTTACAATTACGCACACTATACGAACTACTATGGTGAAACTGAAGATTACTGTGTTACCATTACGCTTCCTCCTCCATGTGCCGGAACGCCAAACCCTGGTAACACTATTGCCAGTCCAAACTCTATTTTTGCAGGTCAAACCACAACACTCACGCTTCAAAACGTTACGTCTGGTACAGGTGTAACTTACCAATGGCAGAGTGCACCAAGTGCTACTGGTCCATGGACGAACATCACGGGTGCAACCAACTTCAATTATGTGGCAACGCCAACTGCAACTACTTGGTATCAGTGTATTGTTACTTGTACAAATGGTCCTGCTTCAGGAACTTCTACGCCTGTTCAAGTATTGTACAACCCTTACTGTAATCCTTCATATACGTATGGTACTCAATACGGTGACCTCATTTCCAATGTGGCCATCACCGGAACAACCTTAAACAACAACTCCGGAACGGCTACAAACGGACCTTCTTACACTTACTACTCAAACTTACCGGCTGCTGTTATGCAGGCTGCATCAAGTTACCAAGTGCAGGTAACGGCAGGTTCTTTTACTTATCAGGCGTTTGCAGTTTGGATCGATTACAACGACAACTATATTTTCGAACCATCTGAAAAAGTAGGTTTCTCGCCTGCATTCACCACTGCTGCTTTCCAAACGGTTTCTTTCAATATTAACCTTGCCTGTACACCGCCTCTAGGTATTCACCGCATGCGTGTACGCGGGGTCTATGCAACAGCAGGTGCCAGCATTGATCCATGTGCAAACTATTTCTACGGTGAAACGGAAGATTACAACGTTAACATTATTGCAGCCGTTCCATTTACGCCAAGCTTTAGTGTGGTTCCTGGAAACCAAGCCTGTACTTTTACGGATTACACATACACAACACAAACTGGAATGCAAAACTACACTTGGGGCTTCCCAGGTACAGCTGGTGTGAACTACAACATTATTTCAGGTGGAACATCCACGTCGAATACAGCCACGGTTCAGTATTTGACTGCGGGTACGCAAACGGTTTCTATTAACTACCTCAATGCCTCTGGTTGTGCTTCTACTGGTGCAGTTAACACGAGCATTACTGTTCAAGCAACTGCAGTTATTGCACCTTTAGCGGGTACACAAACAGTATGTGCTGGCGCAACTGTAAACTTCTCTACTGCAAGTACCGGTGGTACTTGGTCTTCAAGCAACCCTGCAGTGGCTACAATCAACCCGAACACGGGTGTGGTTACAGGAGTAGCTGCCGGAACAGCCACCATGACCTACACTATACCAAACCCAACAACGTGGTGTCCGCCGAGTACGGCTACACGAACAGTTACGGTATTGCCTGCTCCAATTGTAAATGCTGGAAATGACGTAACCATTTGTAGTGGTCAGACTTCAAATATGAATGCCACTGTCAACTTCAATACTTCTTGTACACATACCATCATTCTTTATGATTCTTATGGCGATGGTTGGAATGGTTGTACAGCTACCGTTTCTGTTGGTGGTGTGCCAGTCTTAACCAATATCGGTATCACGACCTTCTCTGCAGGTCCGCTACCATTCACATTCACAGCATCAAACGGCGCTCCTATTCAAGTCACGTTTAGCGCTGCCTCTTGGCCTTATGAGCCTTACTTTACGATTCAAAATGGGGCCGGTGTGAATTTAGTGACCAACTATTTCCCATATGCAAATGGCACGTGGAACGGTACGGCATCTGGATGTCCATCGATTACGCCAGTTTGGTCTCCTGCAGCCGGTTTATCGAATGCTGGAATTCTTAACCCTGTTGCTTCGCCGACTGCCACAACAACTTACACCGTGAGTGCAACTGGAACCAACGGATGTGTTGGCGCTGATCAAGTTGTTGTTAACGTGAATCCATCACCAGCGAATGCACCAATTATTGCGCCTTCTGTATTGTGTGTGGGTAACAACGCAATTGTATCTAACCCTGTACCAAATGGTACTTGGTCAGTGAACTCACCAAGTGTAATGAGCTTAAATGCCGCTACTGGCGATATCGTAGGGGTAAGCGCAGGAACTGCAACGGTTTCTTACACCACTACAGCGGTCAATGGTTGTACCACCACAACTACTGCCAACATTGGTGTACAAGCCATTCCAGTTGCAACGATCTCTTCTTCTAACGGCAACTCGATTTGTCAAGGAAGTGCAACGACCTTAACGGCACCAGCTGCAGCTTCATATGCTTGGAACAACGGTGCAACAACTCAAACCATTTCTGTTACCGCAGGTGGTTCTTACAGTGTGGTAATTACCAGTGCTGCGGGTTGTGTATCGAATCCATCTACACCATTAACGCTCACTGTAAATCAGCCTCCGGTTGCCAATGCAATTGTGAGTGGCCCGACTACATTCTGTCAAGGAGGTTCTGTCGTATTGACAGCCTCTGGTGGTACTTCATACGCATGGAACAACAGCATCAATGCTGCTGCTAATACGATTTCTACATCAGGTACTTACACTGCAACGGTAACCAACGCAGCGGGTTGTTCGGCAACTACAGCGCCAATTACGGTCAATGTATTGCCTGCGCCTGCGGCAAGTATCTCTGCCAACGGACCAACCGCTTTCTGTGAAGGATCTTCTGTTGTACTTTCTGCGAATGGTGCGGGTACTTATGTTTGGAGCAACGGTTCAACGGCTTCTTCAATTGCCGTTAACAACTCGGGTTCATTTACCTATACAGTTACTGATGCAAATGGATGTACGACTACAACTACACCAACAGCAGTAACAGTTACTGCGCTTCCTGTAGTTGCTTCTATCGTGGGTGCAAACACAGTCTGTGAAGGTGCCAATACTTTATTTACAAACGCCTCAACAGGTGGTACTTGGTCTAGCTCTAACGCTGCTGTGGCTTCTGTTGATGCAACTGGTAACATCAGTGGTGTTGCGGGTGGTAATGCGGTGATCTCTTACACAGTTACCAATAACGGATGTTCTACAACGCAAACCAAAGCTATTTCGGTTCAAACTGCACCGGCTACTAGTATTGCGGTTTCTGGTCCTACGACTTTCTGTGCTGGTGGCTCTGTTGTTCTTACTGCTGCAACTGGTAACGGTTACAACTGGACGAACTCTTCTACAGCTCAAGCCATCACGGTAACTTCATCTGGAACTTACGGCGTAGCAGTAACCAACGGTCAAGGTTGTGCATCAATTGCTGCACCTGTAACCATTACTGTAGTGCCTTTCCCAGTTCTTGATCCGATTGCTGGTAGCAACACGGTATGTATTGGCGCCACTGAAGCCATGAGCAACACAACAACTGGTGGTGTTTGGTCTTCAAGCAATGCTAGTGTGGCTTCTGTTTCTTCGAACGGTGTCGTGAGTGGAAATAACGCAGGTGCTGCTACGATCTCTTATACTTACACCAACGCAACAGGTTGTACCTCTACGGTAACCAAGCCTATCGCTGTGAACGTTATTCCATCTGCAGTTATTAGTGCAAATGGCCCAACCACATTCTGTGCGGGTGGTTCTGTTACATTAACTGCGCCTGCAGCATCTAGCTACTTGTGGTCTACTGGTGAAACAACACAAAGTATTTCGCCAAATTCTACCGTGATGATCGATGTTATTGTGACAACGGCAGGTTGTTCTGCGACATCTGCTCCGGTAGCCGTAACAGTCAATGCCTTGCCAACACCAATTGTTACAACAAACAACGTGGCTATTTGTCAAGGTGCGTCTGCTACGCTAACTTCGTCTCCAGCTGCTGCTTACCTCTGGAACAACGGATCTTCAAATTCAAGCATCAATGTAACTACAGCAGGTAACTACACAGTTACCGTAACTGATGCGAACGGATGTTCTGCTACATCAGCACCTCTTGCCATTGCGGTGGGTGCCAACCCAACCGTAGCAATTACGGCTGCTGGTTCTACAACGTTCTGTCAAGGTCAAAGTGTGGTACTCAATGCCGCTACCAACGGTTCAACTTACCTCTGGAGCAACGGTGCTACAACACCAAGCATTACAGCCAACGCTTCTGGTATCTACTTTGTGACTGTTACCAATGCGGCCGGATGTAGCACTGTTTCAAATGAAATCATTGTAACAGCTACACCAGCATTTGTACCTACAATTACAGCTGCGTCACCAACAACAGTTTGTGCTGGTGCTTTCTCTACACTAGTTGCTTCTCCAGGAGCTTCTTATGTGTGGTCTAATGGTGCTACTACACAAGGTGTCAACGTAGGTGTGAATGGTCCAATTACGGTAACAGTTACAAACAGCCTTGGTTGTACAGGTACTTCAGCGCCAATCAACATTACTGTGCTTGCTGTACCAACCACAACAATTACAGCTTCTGGTCCAACTACTTTCTGTGAAGGCGGTTCAGTAACGCTTACTGCTGGCGGTGCAAATAGCTACATTTGGGCTAACAATTCAACAGCCACAAGCCAAACGGTTACAACTGCTGGTACTTATGTGGTAACAGGTTATGCAGCCAATGGTTGTCCTGATCTTGCTGAAATCACAGTAACAGTAAATGAGTCACCGTCTGCTGATCTTATCCAAGATGGCAACAACAGCTTGTGTCCTGGTGAATCACTAACGCTTTCAGCTCAACCGGGCAACGCTTACACTTGGACTCCAGGTGGTAGCACCGCGCAAGAGCTCGTTGTTACAACACCTGGTACCTACAGCTGTACACTTACCAGCTTGAATGGTTGTACTACTGCTTCTGAGCAAGTAGTTGTAACTGCTGCGCAAGCGACTTCATCAACACTCAACGTAACTGCACTTGAAAGCTATGTATTAAATGAAATCATTTACACGCAGTCTGGTACTTACACGCAAGTACTTACCAATGCTGCAGGTTGTGATTCAACAATTACGCTCAACTTGACACTTACAGTTGGTCTAGATGAAAACGGCTTCGTTAGCTTCTCTGTTCAACCTAACCCAACAGATGCCATCTTTACTTTGAAAGCTTCTGAAGCACTTTACAGTACGTATGTCATCCAAGATGCACAAGGAAAAGTAGTTGCTACAGGTTCACTTACTGGAACCTCTACTACCATCGATATCGATCAAGTTGCCCGCGGCATTTACTTCTTAAAAGTAGCCGAAGCAGCCGAAGCGATCCGCATCGTCAAAAACTAAACAAAGGCCCCAGGCCAATGCAAAAGCCCCGAGCATCCGCTCGGGGCTTTTTTTGTTTATATAGTTAATGTCTTGATAAACAGTGTATTGAGATGGTCTAAAATAACCAAATATTCGACAAAAAGGCGAAAATATTCATCAAAACCTATTAAATATTCGATGAAAGCCCATACTTGTTTTTTATAAACAAGTGTTTGTTCATTTATTCTGATTTTCAATTACTTATTTACTAAATTGTAGCAACTAAAACTGCATTTTAGAACCTACTATGAACAAAATTACTACCCTCTGCCAAGTTCTGGCCTCGAATTCTTATTTCCCTACACGTATGAACCGTTCATCCCAACTCGGCAAGCGCACTCGCTTGCCTTTCGCATTTACATTGGTGCTCACCTTCCT
>CAZINO010000050.1:0-17517 GCA_964540625.1 uncultured Lishizhenia sp.
ATGAATTCAAAAAGTTTATTCATGCTTTACTTTCTAATTTCTAACCTTACCTAAAAAAAACGTTAAAATCAGTCGTGTCATAAAAATCACTCATTATACGGAGAAATTCTTGTTTCACTTGCTTGGGACTGGCATCTTCTGGCAAATTCATTTTTTTTGGTGTTTGAAAAACAATTGTGTCTGACTTTTCATTCCCACCAAAATCATATAAGGTTAGCGTAGTCAGATAAATGGAGCGCTCAGCTATGATGTACTCTTTCATATCTTGTTGAGTAGCAAGGAGTATATTTGATTTTTCGTTAAATAGACAATGCCCCTTATTCAGGACGAATAAAGGATGAATTTGGCTATTTGTCGAACTTTGCTTAAGCGGAATTTTATAAAAAATTAAATTTCCATTCCAGTCCTCGAAGGGAAAAATTAAAAATTCTTGTTTACAAAATATGTATTTTGCTTGATGTATCTGATCACTATTATAAGCAACGATAGACAAAGCCGAAGTAAAAGTTAGCTTGCCGTAATCATTTGCTAATTTGATGTTGTTTTTCCTTTTACCATGGATGATTTCAACTGATAAATCATCATTTTGAATATTGACCTTTATTTTAAAATCTCCGTTCGATATGACTTGAGTCAGCATAGAACTGCGCTGCTTTTTCGAAGCCTGCTTCACAACATGATTTCTTGAATCACAGCCGAAAAGCATTAAAAATAGAATGAGCTGAACAATTAAAGTTTGTTTCATTGGTTTGTTTTGCTATGCTTGCTAGCAACTAAATGTAGTCATTTCAATTAAAATCCTGATTTAAATTAGGGAGATGGTAACAAAGCGCTCAATGTCTAAATTGATCATCGAAATACAGTATTTTATTAATAGGGGTTAAATAAAAACAATTTTCCCTTGATTGAATTAACTTCATATCCAAAAGACGAGCATTTAGCGAAAATCCTTCCGATTGGATAACAAGGATATCATTTTCTTCAAAACTAAAAAGGAGATTAAATAATCCAAATTCATTCGTGACCTCGTGAGCTTTTACCTTACCCTCGTTGCATATATAAATTTTTGCAAATTCAACAGGTTTACCTAGTGTATCGCAAACTGTACCCTTTATCAAGGACTTTCCGCTCGCATCAACATTTGACAAAGTCGAAACTTGGCCAAATAAGCAAACATGGTTAAAGGATAAAAACAATATCAATAGAAATCTAAGCATGTTAAATTTTTGATATTTTACCTTTGAACTTCAAAACCAAACAATTCTAGATAATTTTTTGCCTTCATGGTTTCAATGCGCAATTCTTGCTGTTCTTCTTGGTTCTGAGCTGTATCAAGCTTCTTCAGAATGATGCTCCTGAGCTCTTCTAAACCAATACTAGTTTCCAAGCTTTCATACGCTACTTTTGCTTTTGCTATGAAGGGTATTAGCTTTCTCCAACCTGCGAATGGCAACACTTTAATTGCCTTGTATTTTTTCCCGTCGGAATCAACGATAATATGGTCTAACAAGTATTTATTAAAATGCTCATTTGAGGCATAAAACTGCTCGTCTGTAAGTATGACAGCATCTATTTCAAGACTATTGTCAATATCCAAACTGTCCCAAAAAGTCAAATCAAAACAAGGAAAGTTTGGTGTGGTCATTGCTGTGCGTTCTGTCATGGTTGAATGAATATAATTATTGCAGGGTATCTATTGCAATATGCCGTTTAAAGATGCTGTATTGGATTTTAGAAGTGGCAGTAAAAGAGGGTTCTTTATTCGGATTTCCCATTTCATCTAACTGATATTGTATTTCTTTTTTCGTAGTGACGAAACGATTTTTGCCATCAAAAACAACCTCTTCTTTACAATCATAGCCAACATCGGTGCCGCAACCACTTGCCAAAAGTACGGTTTGTAACAATTCACCACGCTTATCAAACAATGCAATATTTGGCAAGTAGACGGCCGAAGCGGTGCAATACACCAACGCATATGCGTTTAAAGTGTCAGGCAAATGACCGAGCGCAATCATTGGCCCTTGATAATTTGCTATTACTTTTTGATAATTTTTGTGCTCGATAAATTTATACTTCTTCGATTGCGTAGCAGCAATACAGCAAGTATTAATTTTACAAGTCGTTAGTGGTTCAAAATAGTTATAAAGTTCACCAAACGCTTTGCTGTAAGTTGGTTTACGATGATTTTGAGCATCGACTTTATTTTGTTCAGATGCCGCACAACCATTGAGCAGGACAAGGATACACAACGCAAGCATTATTGTTGATTTAAGTAAACGTAAAATTGTCCTCATGATGCGACTAAATATACCATTTTTACATTTGTCCAGACTCCAACCAAAAACGCCAATGGGTATTCGATTCTGTTGTAGGTTTATAAAGTTTTGTGTCACCTGACACTAAAACTTTTGCAATCAATTTAAAAGTTTCTTGTTTGGAAGGGAGAACTGTTGGAGCAAACTGATGATATTCCTCTTGAAACCAATCGTCAATTGTCATTATTTTTTTCAAATTTTCGGGCAGGCATCGTCTGATTTCATTTTCTGTAGCACGCGTTAAATCTGGATAGGTTTCTGATAAGTATTTTAATACAGCCCCTACATAAATTTTACCATCAAAATCCCAATCGATGCCCATTTTTTGATAAGTGTCTAAATCTTTTGGGATTTTGACCTTGTGACCTCGAATTGTAATTGTGTCCGCCTGTTTTTCTATGACTTCATAAATATCATTCTCAACATCTAAAAAATCTAAATTGGAAGATTGACCGTTGAACACTGCTTTGTCTTTTAGACAATTACCAAAAAAACTAATTTGGATTTGTACCGGTTGCCCGGCTCTGGCGTTGTAAGCAAATTTTTCAAATACCATTGCCCAGTCATCTTTATCTTTAAAAAGCGTCAAGCGACAATTAGCTAATTCATAGTAACCGTGACCCAGATCAATAAAATCATTATAATCTCCAATGATAGAATTATCAAAGTGTTTCAGTACTGATTCTTCTGAAATTTTTACCATACTTATAATTTTAAATGAAGCTCTTTTTAGAACCTGACTTTTTTAACTTTTCCTTTTAAAAAAGCAACAAGTTCTTCTTCGAGCTCATCTGGGCAGATAATAGTAAAAGCTTTTGTGACCTTTCTTGATTTTAAGAAGAATGTAAACGACAATTGCTTTGTAATCGTTTGACTGGTTCTTACCGAATAGTAATGTTGTAATTCTTGATAAGGAATTTTAAACCAAGTGCCAGATATCATTTTGACACGAACCTCATCTAAGTCAAAATAGACAACTACAACTGTTCGCGTAATCTTTCTGAAAATGCAGAAAAAAACAGTTGCCACTAAAAGTATCTTCCAGATAATGCCAAATGACATGAATAACGCTAGAAAAATCATGCCGCCCAAAAAAAGAATAAATGGCAGTATAATGATATACACATACACTAAATCCATCTTTGAGTCCGATTTGAATTCTCTGTTTAAGATTTTATCGTTCGTTATCATTCGTGAACGTTTATTTTTTCCTTTTTGAAAAGTATAAAACAATAATTAAACTTGAATAAATTAAAATATGAATACCTTTTTGAGCTTCTAACGAACTGATTCCAACCAATTTTAACAAATGGGTAAAGGCTTGATATGCCGGGTAACCCGGGAAATGTGCTGCTAATAATTTCCAAATAAAATAGCCCAAAATAAAGGATATCATCAATCTTGAAAATTTCAACCCAAAAATGGTTAATAATAGCCCAATGATGGAAAGAACGACAACATCGTAGTCCATTGCGTTTACAAGACCATATAAAAGGGACTCGAAAATCTCACTTGTAAATAAGGTGATGAATACTATACCCAAACAAAGTCTAGCAATCAATTTCGGCTTATTATCAAATACTATCATCTAGAATCCTAATTTAAAGTTTAGCATAACTTAAATCAAAAATTGAGTTTATTTGTTTGTTAAAATCCAAGTATAAGTTTTATGATTGCTTTTTTTAATTTGAAATATCGTATCAGAATTTTTATTCTTGAATAAAGTATCACCTATTTCTAAAACCTCCCCCAAACAAGTATAGGAATTGCAATAACTAGAAGGATTGTATAAAAAACGCTCATCGTTTTTAATTTTTACTTTTAATCCTCTTCGGAAATCTACTTCAATTACCTCCCCTTTAAAACTGGTTTCGATTAATCGCTTGTCAGTAATTATTATTTTTCCTCGGGTATTATCCTTTGTTTCTAATCTAAATGTGACAATTAGAAATAGCACTACAAACAATAAGAAAGGAATATACTTTTTTTGGTTCATCGTCTAGAGGGGATCAAGCTGCCTGCTCAAGGGTTTATTCAGTATGCATTCAAAATACGCTTTAATGTAACATCAACATCTTTTTAAAACAAAATCTTTGTAGTCAATTCGGAAGAACCCTTCTTCAAAATTAAAATAGACAACCAATGGGTCATTGATAATTTCAACTCCTTCCCCGTTGCTATCTGTTTCAAATTTTATCATCCCCTTATAATTTTATCAATACCATTACCTGCTGCAGCTCTGCGCCGTTCACAGCACAGCTTAAAATGGCTTTATCCATGGTACGTATGGCTCTTTTGACTTCTTGATCTGTCTCATTATTGATTCCTATCAAAATTCTTACATCTAGGACCTCTAGATTGGAATTGACAAAAAATGACGCGATCATCATTCCTTGTGCATCAAAGGCATCATATCCCCAATTTATGTTTTGTTTTACTGATGCCTGTATTGCATCATAGCACGTAGAATCGATTTTATAGTCGGGTCTGAAACTAAGTATTCTTTCACCCTTCAAATCAAAATAGTAGATGCTATCCACTTTAGCTTGTTGCGAATAGAATATTTGATATGCTAAAATACCATCAGTATCATATTTGTAGCAAATGCCTTTACACTCACTGCAATTCTGGATATTTTCTAAAACTTTAATATCTATTTGTTGTGCATGGATTTTAAAGCATATACTAATGAGCAATAAAAAAAAGCAGATTTTCATTTGAGTCACCTTACTTATTGTTGGCAAATAACTTTCCTCATTTCCTTTTATGAACGTATGAAGGAAGAATAATCTTACAATTCAACAGCAATTGTTCATTGCAAGCCCTCTCGGGAACTTGAATTTAAAGGTACTTTTTATTGTAAACGAAATCTAAGTTTCGAATTACAACCCCAACGCTTCGTAAACGAAATCGAAGGTAGAGAGAATGACCGGCTGGCCGTCGACAACTGCAATATTGTGCTCAAAATGGGCGCTGGGTTGGCGGTCGGCGGTGACGATTGTCCATTTGTCGTCGAGGGTTTCGACTTTTTCGGTACCCATATTGATCATGGGTTCGATGGCGATGGTGAGGCCATTTTGGATTTTTTTGCCCCGACCTCGGCGGCCGTAATTTGGAACTTGTGGTTCTTCGTGGAGTTCTTTTCCGAGGCCATGGCCAACAAGATCGCGGACCACGCCATAGCCATGGGCTTCGGCGTGTTGCTGGATGGCAAATCCGATGTCTTCGATGCGGTTGGCGGTAGTGGCTTGTTCGATACCTAGATACAAGCACTCTTTAGTGACTTTACACAACTGTTGTTTTTCAGGGCTGACCTCCCCCACTTCAAAAGTGTAGGCGTGGTCGCCGTAGTAGCCTTTGTACAAAGAGCCGCAATCTACCGATACGATGTCGCCGTCTTGGATGGGCTTGTCGGTTGGCAAACCATGAACGACTTGTTCGTTGACGGAAATCAAAAGCGTGCTGGGGCAACCGTAAAGACCTTTGAAGCCAGGAATTGCATTTTGGGTACGTATGTAGTCTTCTGCCAATTGATCCAAGAAACGGGGTGTCACACCTGGTTTCATGTGTTGGGCAACTAAACCTAGCGTGCGGCTCACAATCTGCGCAGCTTCGCGCATGATTTCTATTTCTTGGGGTGTTTTGTAGCGGATCATGAATTGGGCTAAGAGAGACATTCGGCAAAGTTACCAAGAAATTGCATGGTGTCAATGCCATCGGCGTAATCTGTGAGTGTTGGGCATTGTGCCGCACCAAAAGGCAAATAACCTTGGCCAACGGTACATTGTATTTGTTGTTGATTGGCCTCGAGGAAAGCTTGAACTTCTTGTTGGTCTTGGTAGCGCTGGTAATGAAGCATACCAAGCGGCGCATGCAATTGGGCGCTTTCTTTGAGTAAGACAAAATTGTTGTCAAGAATGGGCACCATATTCATGAGGTGAATGGCCTTATTGTAATCGTAATTATTGCCGTATTTTTTATGATGAATGATGTCACCATAAGAAACAATGGCCTCAAAAAAGCGATCGAGCTCATAATCTTGAGGTACCATCAAATGCGTTACATTGCGGCAACCGCGGCCAAAATATTGAAAGATATCGCGTCCAAGGGCCTTGAGTTCTTCTGTGCGCTCAGTGCCATTTAGGACCGCCACTGAAGTCCGATGCCCTCTAAACAAACTAGGGTAAGTGGCAAAATATTGCTTGAAATGTTGCATACTGTTGTCTGATCCAGTGGCAATTACGGCATCGAAGCCCTGCATTTTTCCTGCGACAAAGGCAATGCGTTCCTTTAATTGGGGCTCTAAATGGCCAAGAATTTGAACCAGCGCGGGCAACAAACGCGCGTCTTCACTGCTTGGTTTTACCAACGCTTTGTGCCCCGAACACAGCACACACAAGAAATCATGAAAACCAACCAACGGAAGGTTTCCAGGTAAAATCAAGGCAATGGTCTTCGGGTTGCTTGCGTAAGGGTAAGCACAAAGCCATTCCTCTAGAGTTGGGGCATTTAACCAACTTGAAATTTCTAAAAAGACATTGTGAATGGCCTCTTTTGTAAACCAACCATTGAAATGCTGTTCTTTTTCAATCAGGTTTTCAAGTGCTTCCCATTCGGATTGGGTAATAATTTGAGGTCGATTTTTTCCTGTTGCAAGTGCGTCTAGTATGGTACCTAGCGCTGCAAAGGCAGATATGATTTGGCTTCTTTCCACAGCGCAAAAGTACGCTTTTCTCTATTTTTTGTTTTCGAACGCACAAAAACTTCGCTCAGTCGTTGTTATATTTGCACAAAAAATTGTTCTTATGGCTATCATGATCACCGACGAATGCATTAATTGTGGCGCTTGCGAGCCCGAATGCCCAAACAATGCCATCTATGAAGGAGGCGCAGAATGGAAATTCGCCGACGGTACAACCCTAAAAGGACTTATTCAGACCCTAGACGGCGATGAAATCGAAGCGGAGCATGCTTTTGAGCCGGTCAACATGGATGTTTATTACATTGCACACGAAAAATGCACCGAATGTGTCGGTTTCCACGACGAGCCTCAATGTGCTGCCGTTTGCCCTGTAGATTGCTGTGTTGACGACCCTGACTACCGTGAATCAGAAGACGAACTGCTCGCTAAAAAGAATTTCATGCACTTGTAAGGTGTTTAGATTCAGTCTACTTTTTGTTTTTCTTCTTTTTTCTTGTTCTTTTTTATTTGCCGACAACGGTAGGGTAACACACCTTGCCTGGACCGAAAACACGAACGGTACCATTCAAAATACCACATCTAATTTCGGCCTTATTTTCTTTGAACAGCGCAACCAGTTTGTCAACTACAAAGACCCCAACAACCCCTTTTTTAAAATCCGCTACACCTGGATTGGCATTGAATGGACGCTCATTCATTTGATCGCGCTGTTTCTAACCATTCTGATTCAACTACTCACCTTTCGACGCATCAATAGAAAAATGGCTGAAAGTCGTTTTTTCAAACGTTGGTCCTATCGCATTTTAAAGCTGGTATTGTGGGGTAGTGTTATTTCAGGTAATGCAGCTATCATTTGGGCTGTCGATTATTACAATACCCAAATACATTTTCGCTACCACCAACTCAGCGATTTTAAAAAGGCCACACCGCGTACCTTGCGCGAAAGTCTCGCGGACCGCACCTATTTTCAGGCCAAAGAAACCAACAAATTGCGTTTTCAGCTGTATCGGAAAGCAAAAGGCAAATGGTACACGCAAAGGGCGCTACCGGTTTTGCATTTCGAACAAAAAAGCAACGGCCACATTACCTACCAAAAAGACACCCGTTACTTCAAATGGCACCCCGATTCTAGCCGGGTTAAAGCCACTTCCCAACTCATTTTATTGCATCAAAAAAATAACAACGGAACAGACACCACTCTCTTTTTTAGATTTCAAGACAAGCAATTGGTTCCAATAGAAATTCAACAAGACAAACCACAGCGCATTCTCTTATTTGTAAATGGCTACCGGCCAGTTTCCGATGACCAAGACCCCGAAAAAGCACTGCAAGCCATCAACGGCAAAGGATTGGAACATCCCAAATCAAAAAATATAATTCATCGTGTCGATCTCTACAATTATTGGCCTCAGGATCAATTTGCGCGTACGGTTCAACAAAGAATTGCGCCAGACCAAACCGTTTATGCCGATGGCCATCACAGCGTGAGCACCTCCAATCATGGCTCCTTATTGAAGTTTATCAGTAGCGCTGCATTGTATCCAAAGCCTTGCTTGGGCAAGCACCATTGTGCCACTACTAAAATTGCCAACCAACAAGAAGTACGTACTTATTCGTTGTTGGCTACTGTGCCCAATTATGCAGGTTTTCGCAAGCGTTATCTTTCTGGCCAGCAAGCGGGCAGAAATTTATTGCAGGAATTATCTAAAAATGGCAATCTGACCCAAAACGACACACTCTATGCGGTAAGCCACAGCATGGGGCATGCCTACCTGCTGGGCATGGCGCGTATTCTAAAAGGTAAAATTCAGTTCGGTGCTTATTTCGCATTTGCCCCCGAAAATCCAAAGGGCAAGACTTTCAAGGCAAAGGATTGGCGGGCTGTTTATCAATACGGAACAAAACTATACGGCAGCCAGCGCCATGTACCGTGTCAGCAAGACGGCGTTGCTCCTCAATGGCGCATGAGTGGCCTTGCCGAAAACCAACAAATAAGTTTCCCCAAAAACCTATCCAAAAGACTTGGATATTTCAGTTCGCACTACATTGGGTATTACGATTGGGTTTTCGACATACCAAAAGGGCAAGCCGGTTATTTAGGCCGTTAAAAACATTCAAATTGTTGTAATACAAGCTCAATTTGAGAAGCACCCACAGCGCCGTTGCTCCATTGGGCATCGTGCATTTGGATACCCGAGCGGCTGTTCACCAAACCCCGGATTTCTTGTTTGAGCCGGCCCTCACCCGCTCCGTGTATGACCAAAAACTTGGTTTTTCGACTGCGGTGTTGGGTATTACAAAAGGTTTTAAATGCATTTAATTGCGCCAGCAGGATGTCGTGAACTCCCAATCCAATTGGTAAATTGAGGTTTTCGGCATGCAAGTCAATAGTGGGTAATTGTGGATTTCCTGGCCTTTGATTCTTAGGTAACCCAACCTTTTGAAAGGTTTGCACATCTTTTATCGGAAGGTGTTCGCTAGAAATGTGTTGACGTGCAGCGACCAGCGCGTGAGGATAGCGGTATGTAAAACCGTTTTCGTCTTCCAAAACAAGATGATTGTGCTCGATAACGGCCACTTTAAATATACCGGTCTCTTGCAATACAACCACCTCTTGACCTATAAACCAACTCATTGAAACTTGAGTGCTTTAACAGGAGAAATTCGACCCACAACCCGACTTGGAAGCAAAAGCGCCAACATGCAGGTTCCGAAAGTCAGGATATTGACCAACAAAAAGTTCCAGAAACTGAGCTCTACCGGAACAGCATCGAGGTAGTACACCTCGGCATTGAGTTGGATGAGCTGCCATTTCTCTTGAACAAAGCACAACACCAAAGCAACGAGGTTTCCGATCAACAATCCGCGCAATAATAAGTAAGCTGCTTGGTACAAGAAGATCCGACGAATTGAACGATTATTCGCACCCAGGGCTTTGAGCAAGCCCACAAAAGAAGTGCGCACAACGATCAAAACCAACATTGCTGAACCTATATTAATAATTCCAATAACAAGCATCAATACTATGATTATCAAAACATTAAAATCTAAAAAGTCAAGCCAAGAAAATAAATCTGCTTCGGTATCTTTGATATTCGTTACTTGCAATAAATGCTGATTGATCGGACGCATTTCTACCGTATTCTTTACGGCCGCCTCAATTCGCTTGAGCTCGTCAAAATCATGGATCGAAACTTCAAAACCCGACACAAAATGAGCACCCGTCCCGATTCCATCTTTAAATTCGAAGCGCAATTGCCCATGCTGGCAAGCATAGACTTGCTTTGTCAATCCGTCAGTTAAGCAAAGTGGCTCTCCTGATTCAAATTGTAGGTCACTATATTTGAAATGTTTAGGCGCGTCAATGTGAACCACGGCGCTATCAATGCGCTCGAGCTTATCTGTGTTGTTTTTGTAACGGTATGCGATGACCTTCAGTGTGGTATCTGCGAAGTTGGAAAAACGGTGCGCGGTAAATACATCGGGGCCCAAACCCCAATCAAATAACAGGTTGCTTGCATCTCCTTGTACCTCTACTTTGATAAGTGCCGAGGTCGCCTCAAGTTGAGGACGCAAGGAAATTTGAGTGCCGTTGTCAGACATCTGCTGTACAAGCGCCAAGTTTCCAAAAAGGAGTTGCGCGTCGTATTCGGTGAATCCGGTGTTGTAAATCCCGACAACTTTTACTTTTTTTAGCAAGGGTTGTTGCTTAACATGAAATACCGAAACCTCGTCATTTAAATTGATATTCAATTTTTTAGACACATTTAATGAAACTAATACTTCATTAATATTCTGCTTATTCGGCAAACGCCCTTTTTGCAAATGCGCTTTGATGAAAGACCAATCATAGGTGGAGTCTACGCCTTTAAATAGCAAACCAAGAAGGTCTTGACGCGCCACAATAGAGTCTTTGCCAGACTGCAGTTGAATGGTGTCTGAAAAACGCTGGGACTGTAACATAACAGGCTTATAGCCAACAGCCTGGACTGACTTGAGGCCTTCTATTCGATCGAGTTCAGCAAGAAAAGGAATGCGCCGATCGAGCGCCTCTGCCTCAAAAATATGTGCAGATCCTGCCTTTGAAATGAAAAGTGGAGCATTAAAACCCGTAATTTTGTCCTTGATTTTTTGCTGAAAGCCACGCACTATTGCCAGCGTTAAGGAATTAACTAATATTGCCAATGCAATACTCGCAATGGATATGCGCAAAACAGGCCTAGACACCCTTAAACCAAGGTGTTTTTGACGAATCAGCCGAGATGATATGAAGCGTTCAAATGACAAAATAGCATTATTACCAGCCCAAAAATACATAAAGGTTTTGGCATGGATGGCGCTACTCCCTATTTTGCTTGCTTCTTGTGGCCTTATTCCTTCCAAAAGTTTCACGCCGCATCCGGTGCAATTTGCCGAAACCATAGTCATCGAAGACGACTCCATTGCGCTAGCGGCTTTTCCCGCCACACAAACCAACCAAAAACCAGCACTTTCCCCTCCACAGTTGGGCATCGATCGGCTTCATTTATTTGTCGATTCACTCAACGGCAAACGCATTGCTGTAGTTGCCAATCAAACCTCTGTAGTTAAAGGCGTTCATTTGGTAGACACTTTGCTGGCGCTCCAACTTAATGTCGTCAAAGTTTTTGCACCAGAACACGGTTTTAGAGGTGATGCCGATGCAGGCCAGCACATCGGCCACAGCACCGACGAGAAAACAGGCTTGCCCTTGGTATCTTTGTATGGCTCTAACAAAAAGCCAACCGACGCGCAATTAGCCGACGTCGATATCGTCATTTACGATATCCAAGATGTGGGCGTGCGTTTTTACACTTACATCTCTACCCTGCATTATGTGATGGAGGCCTGTGCGGAAAACAATAAACAAATGGTGGTTTTGGATCGGCCTAATCCCAATGGACACTACGTAGACGGGCCTGTCCTGGAACCTGCCTTCAAATCGTTTGTGGGCATGCATCCGGTTCCAATTGTTTACGGCATGACCATCGGGGAATACGCCATGATGATCAACGGAGAAGGCTGGTTACACAATCAAAAGCGCTGCCAACTCTGGGTCATCCCTTGCAAAAATTACAAGCACAAATTACCTTACAGTTTACCTGTGGCCCCATCTCCCAACTTACGTACAGACGCAGCGATTTCTTTGTATCCTAGCCTTTGTTTATTTGAAGCAACCACCGTGAGCGTTGGGCGCGGTACTGACAAACCTTTTGAGGTCTATGGCCACCCTAAATTCCCTGAACTGAGCTACCAGTTCATGCCCATTCCGACTATCGGGGCCAAAAATCCTTTACACCTCAATAAATTGTGCCAAGGTTATGACCTCAGCCAAAACACGGTAAAAAGAGCCTACCAGATCAATTTGAATTACCTCATCAATGCCAAAGATTTACTCGGTGACACCAATGTTTTTATTGACCAGGCTGCTTTTTTCAATCGCTTGGCAGGCACCGCAAGTCTAAAAGAACAACTCGAAAAAGGCTGGTCAGCCAAAGAGATTCGGGCCACCTGGAAACCAGGTCTTGATGCGTTCATGCTTACGCGCAGCAAATACTTGCTCTACGAATAAACAACACCAGCTTTTAAATTTGATTGTTTAATTAAAGTTTCGCGTCGCGGACTTGCTGGGCCATATCAGCCATGTAAGCGTCTAGTTTCGCTTGTAAATCGGCGTCAAAAGCAGCTAAAATGCGCGCTGCCAAAAGACCTGCATTTTTTGCACCGTTGAGCGCCACTGTTGCCACAGGAATACCATTTGGCATTTGGAGAATGGATAAAATGGAATCCCAACCATCAATTGAATTAGAAGATTTAATGGGCACGCCAATCACGGGAAGAGAGGTCATGGAAGCGGTCATGCCAGGCAAGTGGGCTGCACCACCTGCGCCTGCAATAATCACTTTGATGCCGCGGCCTGCAGCTTCTTTGGCATAACTAAACATTTTATCTGGCGTTCGGTGAGCCGAAACAACCTCGGCCTCTGAAGCAATGCCAAAAGAAGTTAAGACCGTTTGCGCCTCTTGCATGATCGGCCAGTCAGACTTGCTGCCCATTATAATGCCAACTTGTATCATTCGGATTGGGTTTTTGAATTTTCTGAATTTTCTTCGACAGGATTACCTGCAGTGACCTGCTGTTTGACTTGTTTTGGCAAAGAACCGTAGTGTACGGTGTTGTCGATGTCGGTGGTGACTTGATCGAGAGGGCCCGTGAGGGTTTCTTCGGTTTCTTTGAGAATGCTTTGGATGTTGAGGTCGGCTTTCATTTCTTGACCAGACTTTCGGATTTCTTGTTGGAGATCATTGGAGGCGTTGCGTATTTGATACAAAGCCTGACCGAGCGTTTTGGCAATTCCGGGAATACTTTTGGAGCCAAAAAACAACAAGACAATCAGGACGATCAACAGGACCTCAGAGCCTGCTACGTCGCTCAAGAAAAGAGAAATACCTTGCATGGTGCAAAGCTACAAAGAAAACATCAAGATTGCTGCATTTTGGCAATGATTGCTGCGGTCCAGCTCGTTGGCAAAAACGGCATCAAAACTTTGATTAACAACGCAAATTGCAATTCAGAAATGCAGATGACCTTGCCTTTTTCCATGGCGGCATAAGCTTTTTGTGCTGTTTTGTGTGCACTTGCAGCGCCGTCAAACATTTTGGAACCGCCAAATCCAGCAACTTGTGCAAACTCAGTGGCAACAGGACCAGGGCAAAGTGCAGTGACGCTGACGCCGCTTCCTTTGAGCTCATGTGCCAATCCTTGGGTATGCGAAACCACAAATGCCTTTGTGGCAAAATAAGTATTCTGATAAGGACCTGGCAAGAATCCTGCGGTACTTGCGGTTTGTAAAATTTTACCCCTTCCTCTGGCTTTCATGTCTTGGCCAAATAAATGCGTCAATTTGAGCAAGGCCATTACATTCAGACGCACCATTTGGACATCTTTCTCAAGCTCGCGATCTAAAAAAGCGCCTTTTCCGCCAAAACCAGCGTTATTGAAAAGGTAATCTACTTGCCACCCATTTTGTTTGACTTCGTCGTAGACTTCTTGAGCTGAACCAACCACACTCAGGTCTTTTTGAATGAGGTGCACCGCTATTTTGTATTTATCGAGTAGCTCTTGCTTCAGTTCTTCTAGTAAATCTTTTCTTCGGGCAACCAAAATGAGGTCTCGGCCTTTTGCGGCATGAATTCGGGCTAATTCTTTGCCTATTCCAGAAGAGGCGCCGGTGATGAGTGCGGTATTTTTCATACTTGTTAAACGATTCGAGGGTTTTGATTGTTTAGAGTTGCTTGTAAATCTCATGGAATTCTTCTCGGGTGCAGGGTAAGAAGACGTCTTGGCTCTGGATCATTTCTTGAATGCGCAATAGGTCGGGGAATTGACTCACTTTGAATTCATATTTAAACCATTTTGACCCCACTGATTGCAGTTCTGTAAAAGCATTTGGCGCAGTAATTTGGTAGAGAGATCTGCCATTCTTTAACTTTCTAAACTGCGGAAATTCCATATTGGTTGTATCTTCGTACAAAGTTAATACTTCAATGGGCGAAATCTCTCATAAAGACAAGGAAATCTTGGCTTTGGCACAAACCAATTTCAAGCAGAACCAGCAGCAACTCAAAAAGTGGAACAAGCAAAAACCCAAAGACCTCGATGCGCGTTTTCATACTGCGCACCAAAAAGAATTCGCAAAACGCGATTGCTTAACTTGCGCAAATTGTTGCAAGACCACCAGCCCCATTTTTAGGCAACCGGATATCCGCCGCATGGCAAAGACGCTCAGGATGAAAGAAAGTCAGTTGGTGGCGCAATACCTCAGACTCGATGACGACGGTGATTACGTTTTAAAAAGCTCGCCATGCTTCAATTTGCTTGCAGACAATACCTGCGCTGTTTATGAAGACCGGCCACTCGCTTGCCGAGAATACCCGCACACCGACCGCAAAAACATGTATCAAATCATGGATCTTACCGCTCAAAATACGCTCATTTGCCCCGCAGTTGCAAGCATCGTGGAGAAAATAATCTCCGCCTAAAGTTGCTAAAAAAAGCCTAAATTTGCCCATCAATCAAATACCCCTATGGAACAGGTTCAACCTTATATCCCACAGCATAAAATTCGCATCGTAACGGCTGCTGCCCTTTTTGACGGCCACGATGCCGCCATTAACATCATGCGCCGCATCATTCAGGCCACCGGCTGCGAGGTCATTCACCTTGGCCACGACCGCTCTGTAGAAGAAGTGGTCAACTGTGCCATTCAAGAAGATGCACAAGCCATTGCCATGACCTCTTATCAAGGCGGCCACATGGAGTACTTCAAGTACATGCACGACCTCTTGCAAGAAAAAGGCGCACCGCACATCAAAATTTTTGGGGGCGGAGGCGGAACGATCCTGCCATCGGAAATCGAAGAATTACACGGTTACGGCATTACGCGCATCTACCACCCTGACGACGGACGCGCAATGGGCCTCCAAGGCATGATCAACGACCTCATTCAGAAGTGTGATTTTGCCGTTGGAGAACCCCGAAAAGAAAGCACTGCAGCCATTTTGGCAGCCATCGAGCAAAAAAGTGTCCCGCACTTAGCACATTGCATCAGTGCAGCCGAGAACTTCCCGGAAGCCAATGCCGCACTTTTAAACGAATTGCGTGCAGCCGGAGACAAAAACAACATCCCGGTACTAGGTATTACCGGAACAGGCGGTGCAGGTAAGTCTTCTTTGGTCGACGAACTCGTACGCCGATTTTTAATTGATTTTCCAGAGAAAAACCTGGCGGTGGTGTCCGTAGACCCTTCGAAAAGAAAAACAGGAGGCGCCCTACTCGGTGACCGCATCCGGATGAACGCCATCAAAAGCCCACGGGTTTACATGCGTTCTTTAGCCACACGCCAGTCTAACTTGGCGCTTTCTAAACACGTAGCAGAAGCGCTGTCAATTTTGAAAGCCGCCCAATACGACCTCATTATTTTGGAAACCTCCGGTATTGGCCAATCTGATACCGAAATCCTCGACCACTCTGACGTCTCGTTGTATGTCATGACGCCAGAATATGGCGCCGCGACCCAGCTCGAGAAAATCGACATGCTCGACTTCGCCGATGTCATTGCCCTCAACAAATTTGACAAACGCGGCGCCCTCGATGCGCTGCGCGATGTGCGCAAGCAATACCAGCGCAACCACAATCTCTGGGATAGCCCTGTAGACGACATGCCTGTCTATGGCACTATTGCCTCGCAATTCAACGATCCGGGCATGAATACTTTGTACAAAGTAATCATGGACCATATCGTTCAAAAAACAGGCGGTGCACTGCAATCTACCTTTGAAATCACCCGTGAGATGTCTCAGAAAGTATTTGTGATTCCGCCAGAGCGCACACGCTACCTTTCTGAAATCTCTGAAAACAACCGCTCCTACGACAAATGGGTCAACGACCAAGTTGCCGTTGCCGAGAAACTCTACGGTTACCAGGTATCCATGGATGCCTTAAAGAATTCTTCTTTGGACGACAAAGACCGCCTGATTAAGTCTTTGCAAGAGGCTTTCGAAACCGAGAAACTCAATTTTGACCCCAAAAATTGGGAAATCATACAGAATTGGGCGGCCAAAAAGCAAGCCTACAAGAACCCAACTTACGAGTTCAAAGTCCGCGATAAAGTACTGAGCATCCAGACGCACACCGAATCGTTGTCTCATTTACAAATCCCAAAAGTCGCTACGCCGAATTTCAAAAGCTGGGGCGATATCTTGCGTTGGGTGCTGCAAGAAAACGTTCCGGGTGAATTCCCTTACACCTCTGGACTTTTCCCTTTCAAACGCGAAGGCGAAGATCCTACGCGCATGTTTGCCGGCGAGGGCGGTCCTGAGCGCACCAACAAACGTTTTCATTATGTTTCTTTGGGCATGCCCGCCAAACGTTTGTCTACCGCTTTTGACTCGGTTACGCTTTACGGCAATGACCCCGACCTCCGCCCCGACATCTACGGTAAAATTGGCAATTCAGGCGTTTCGATTTGCTGCCTAGACGACGCCAAAAAACTGTACTCAGGTTTTGACCTCAGCCACCCAGCGACGTCGGTCTCCATGACCATCAATGGGCCGGCCCCAATGCTCTTGGCGTACTTCATGAATGCCGCTATCGACCAAAACTGCGAAAAATACATCAAAGCCAATGGCCTAGAAGCGGAAGTGGAAGCCAAAATTGCTGCGATCTACAACATAAAAGGCACCGCTCGGCCTGCCTACCAGGGCGAGCTACCTGAAGGCAACGACGGCTTGGGCCTGATGTTGCTTGGCGTCACCGGTGATCAAGTCTTGCCAGCCGACGTCTACGCACAAATCAAGGCCGATACGCTCAAACAAGTGCGCGGCACCGTTCAGGCAGACATCTTAAAAGAAGACCAAGCGCAAAACACTTGTATTTTCTCGACAGAATTTGCCCTGCGCCTCATGGGCGACGTCCAGG
>CAZINO010000051.1:0-16670 GCA_964540625.1 uncultured Lishizhenia sp.
TAGAATAAGCGTTTCCTAAACGTTTGATCCAGGTTCGATTCCTGGCGAGACCACTCCTTCTAGTCTTCTAGTAAGGTAACAAGCAGTTTATCTATGCGCGGGCCGTCTTTATCTACTACCTCCAACTGCAGTTGATCTACCACTAATACATCACCAACCTCAGGGATTTCATTTTTATGCGAGATAAACAAGCCCGCTACCGTCGAATAGGTATTTTGTTCATCGGTAACGAGTACATCAAAATATTTTTCAAAATCAAAAATGGAATATTGACCGTCTACCAACCAAGAGTTGTCCGAGCGCTGTACAATTTTATATTCATCTTGATAATGTTCTGTGGCCTCGCCAACCAAAGCATCGAGCATGTCGTCCATGGTAATGATGCCTTGAACTGAACCATATTCGTCTACAACAATCCCATAATGGTTGCCCTCGTTTTTAAAAGACTCTAGCACCTGGTAAGCGCTGGTATTTTCATTGAAATAAATCGGTTCTTTTAGGTAATCAACCACCTTGAAATCTTGTTCAGTATGGCCGCCAAAAAGATCTTTAAGCAAAATGATACCGGTAATATCGTCTAGATCGGTTGTAGTTGATACAGGATATGCCGAATGCTTTTCTTCATTGATTTTTTGACGGATTTGCTGCCAAGTTTCTTCTTCTTTAAAAAAGACGACTTCACTGCGGTGTGTCATTAATGACTTGACTTTGCGATCGCCCAACTCAAAGACACGCTCCACTATGGAATGTTCGATGTCTTGAATTTCGCCACCTTGTGCACTTTCTTTGAGAATGGATTTGATTTCCTCTTCTGATACAGCCTGATCTGTTGTGTCATTTAGGCCGAGAAGGCGTACAATCAAGTTATTAGTGGCCGTAAGCAACCATACAAATGGACCTGTTAATTGGGCCAACAAATGCATGGGCAGCGCCATTTGGGTAATGATTTTCTCAGGAAAAGCCATTCCGATGCGTTTGGGAACGAGCTCACCCAAGACAATCGAAAAATAAGTGATGAGAACGACAATAATTCCGGTAGCGAGTTCTTGACTATATGGTTTAAGAAAAGCGCTTTTTTCCAAAACAGCCATAAAATCATTGGTTAAGTTCTCTCCAGAGTACACACCCAATAAAATCCCAATAAGGGTGATTCCTATTTGAACTGTAGAAAGAAACCGTGTAGGGTGTTCGGAGAGTGCTAGTGCTTTTCTTGCTTTCTTATTTCCTCTTTTACTGGATTTTTCAAGTTTGTATTTCTTGGAGCTCACCAATGCCATTTCAGACATAGAAAAGATACCATTAATGAGCACTAAGAAAATAATAATGAGTAATTCCATATTGCGAAATTACGCAAATTCAAGGCTTTGACGGCCTTGAGGTTGTGCTTTATTACAAATCCAATTTGTAGACGTCAGATAAGGTATCGTTGTCTTTGAGGGTAACATGTAAATCTTTGATCATGCCATCGTGTATATCGTATACCCAACCGTGCACATGAACTTGTTGGCCACGCTCCCAGGCTGCTTGTACAATAGAAGTTTTACCCAAATCCAAAACTTGTTCAACTACATTGAGTTCCACAAAACGATTGAATCTTTCTTTTTCATCCAAAATGGCATCTAATTCAGCTCTGTGCAAACGGTAAACATCCTTGATGTGGCGAATCCAGTTATCGATGAGTCCAACATGTTTATTGGTCATGGCAGTTTGTACACCACCACAACCGTAGTGACCACAAACAATAACGTGCTTGACTTGCAATACATTAACCGCGTAGTCTAAAACCGAAAGCATATTCATGTCAGAGTGCACCACCATGTTGGCAATATTTCGATGTACAAAAACTTCGCCTGGCTCTGCTCCAATGATTTCATTGGCCGGCACGCGGCTATCAGCACAACCGATCCAAAGAACAGGGGGCTGTTGGCCCACTGACAGTTTTTTAAAATAGTTTGGGTCTTTGGCCAATTTGCCAGCTACCCATTTCTTGTTATTCTCTAATAAACGATTGTAAAATGTTTCCATTATAAATTGATAAAAATGATTTGTTGTCTGCCTTCTTGTTCGGCATTGAACTTGAATTCTTGGAGCGCTTCTAAAACGTCTTGATCTATACTCTTGGTGCGGCTGGCATCTATGACAATACGTTTATCTTTCTGCTTATAAAGCACATTCATGATATCTCCCTTATTTAAAAAAGTAACTTCTTCTGAAAGAATGAGCTCGAGCTGGTCCTCCGTTTCTATTTTGGAAAAGTGATTTTGGTAATTTCTTTTGAGAATATAAAAAACCGAAACAAGGATGCCTACTGCAATTCCTTTGAGTAAATCTGTGAATAGAATGGCAATGATTGTCGTCATGAAAGGAATGAACTGAGAGAGCCCCTTTCGATACATTTCAATAAACAAGGACCATTTCGCTAATTTATAGCCGACCAGAATTAAAACCGCAGCTAATGCAGCCAACGGAATTAGATTGAGTAAGCCACCCAAGAATAAAACTGCTACAATTAAAAAAACGCCATGCATGAACGCAGCAAGTTTAGACTGTCCACCTGCTGATATATTAGCCGAGCTTCGGACAATCACTTGGGTAATTGGTAAGCCGCCAATCAAACCACTTACTAAATTACCAAGGCCCTGCGCTTTGAGTTCTAAATGCGGGTTCGTCTTCCCTTTCTTTGGATCCAGTTTGTCTGTGGCCTCTACACTCAAAAGGGTTTCTAAGCTGCCAACTAAAGCAAGCGTGAAGGCGGTAACCCAAATTTTAGGCTGAGTGAACAGCGACCATTCTGGGTGATGGAAAATTTGTTTGAGCTGCTCAATTGTCCCTAATTGCGGCACTACAACAAGATGTTTACCTGCGACACTCGCAGACCCCAATAAAAATTGATTGACGACAACGCCAAAAACAACCACGACCAGCGCTCCGGGTACATACGTACTCAAACTTTTGTTTTTGACCCATTTTGAATCAAAAAACAGTAATATGCAAATGGCGCCAATACCGATAACTATGGCCCCCATTTCAAATGCATTTAAGGCATAAAACAATTCGGAAAACGTATTGTGTCCATCGTATTGCCAAAACGATTCATCGCCAAAAAAATCTTGGTCATAGCCGATAAGATGCGGAATTTCTTTTAAAATGAGCGTTATTCCTATAGCCGCTAACATCCCTTTGATTACCGCATTCGGGACATAATTCGCCAAAGTACCAAAACCGACAAATGCCAAAACAAACTGAATAATACCAGCCAGTACCAAGGCCAACAAAAATGCTTCATAAGAACCAAGCTCTTGAATAGCAGCCAATACGATTGTGATGAGACCGGCCGCAGGACCAGAAACACCAAGTTTGGACCCGGAAATCAGAGCTACTACTGTACCGCCTACAATGCCAGCGATCAAACCGGTCATGACATTGGGCAGACCAGTAATGCCTTCAACAGATGTGGAAGCCAAACCGATACCTAAACATAGGGGTAAAGCAACTAAAAATACGACTAAACCAGCAGGAAGATCTTGCTTCCAAGTTTTAAAAAATGTGAACATGAAAATAAATTAATGAGTTGAAAATGAATCAAATCATCAATTTACAAGGGGGTCTAAAGGCTGGATGGTGATACCCTATATTGAGGGAACAATTATAAACGCTCATTGATTTTTTGGAAACCAACGTTTGGCAAAGCGTCAATGAATAAACAGGCTGTTGAACTTGAAGAAAAACATCTAGAAACTTGAATTCTAGTAGGTCGTCAGATTCTTCGCTTTCTTGATTTTCATCTAAAACAAGTTCTTGTTGAAGATTTTTCACCAAAGGAAAAACATTAGCAGCAACAGCTTTTGTTACAAAAAGTAACAACAGCAAGACTGCAACTATTTTCCCCAAATTTGCCATATGACAAATATAAGGAAAGTTTATTATTCAAAAATGTGGAGGCTGATTTTAAGCGATTACATTCAACGCTTTGCCAACCTTGATAAATGCAGCAATTGCTTTGTCTAAATCGGCAGTGGTGTGGGCTGCCGAAATTTGTGTCCGAATACGGGCTTGCCCTTTGGCCACTACAGGGTAAAAGAAGCCAATGGCGTAAACGCCTTCGTCTAATAAGCGATTTGCAAATTCTTGAGAAAGTGCTGCATCGTAAAGCATAATCGGGACAATTGGCGAGCCGCCTGGCTTGATATCAAAGCCTGCTGCCACGATGCGTTCTTTGAAATAAGTTGTATTTGCTTCTAAACGATCGCGCAATTCAGTGGTGGCACTTAGTAAATCGAAAACTTTAATGGATGCCCCAACGATTGCCGGAGATAGAGAATTAGAAAAAAGATAAGGCCTAGATCGTTGACGCAACATTTCGATGATTTCCTTTTTGCCGGTTGTATAACCGCCCATAGCACCACCCAAGGCCTTTCCAAGCGTACCTGTAACGATATCTACCTGATCCATGACGCCAAAATGCTCTGGAACACCACGACCCGTTTTGCCAATAAAGCCAGCAGAATGACATTCGTCAGTCATGACCAACGCATCGTATTTTTTAGCAAGCGCGCAAATCTCATCCATTTTGGCGAGGTCTCCATCCATAGAAAATACACCATCCGTGACGATGATCCGATGCCGTTGCGTTTGCGCCGCCTGTAGTTGGGCTTCTAAATCGGCCATATCAGAATGCTTATAGCGATAGCGCGCTGCTTTACAAAGACGAATGCCGTCGATAATGGAAGCATGATTCAACTCATCTGAGATAATGGCGTCTTCTTCCGTGAAAAGTGGTTCAAATACACCTCCGTTGGCGTCAAATGCAGCTGCATATAGAATGGTGTCTTCTGTACCGTAGAATTCTGCAATTTTACGTTCCAACGTTTTATGGATGTCTTGGGTACCACAAATAAAGCGCACAGATGACATACCATAACCATGGGTATCAAGCGCATCTTTGGCCGCCTGAACAACCTCTGGGTGTGACGAAAGTCCAAGGTAATTGTTTGCACACATGATCACGACATCTTCTCCTGTGCTCACTTGTACATTTGCTCCTTGCGGTGTTACGATGATCCGTTCTTTTTTGAGCAAACCATTTGCTTGAATTTGCTGTAATTCTTCTGCTAAAAACGCTTGAATTTTACCGTACATTATGCTTTGATTTTTTTTGATATCAATTGAAATAATAACCTTGCTTCTTTTTCTGTCAGCTTTCTGCCAAACCGAATTTTTTGATGAAAATAATCGAACTCAAAACGCTCGCCTCCATTGATCCAAGGAGAACTTTCCCATACTTCTTGAAAACCACCTTGCTTTGGAATTTCGTACTTGAAATTTTTAATGTTCTCAAAATAATAGGTTGTTGTTTTACCGAAATGACGCAGCGATTTCTTTAAATAAAATGCCTCTTGGTCTATTTTTATATATTCTTGGCCACGTAGGTTCCACAGAAAACTCATGGTTACACGCCAAGCATAATACAGCCAAAACACTAAAAAAATCCAGAGTATCAACTGCTCTTGTTGTTTGAGCTTCATGATGTTCAGGGCCCAGATTACAGTGCCTCCAATAGCGTACCACATGCCGAGCCAAGCTCCCATGATGGCTAAAATCCATACATTTTTGGAGGGATCAATGACAATTGTTGTTTTGTCTTTCTGATCATTAAAACTGATGCGGTTACCTATCCATTTCACGATACAAAAATAAACGAAAAAAGCCCCGCTTTACAGCGAGGCTTTTATTATTGTCTAAATTTTAGAAGTGCCAGAGATCGTGTTCCCAGTCTCTGATGCTCTCTTTGATTCTTTCTGACTCATAAAGTGCATCTACACCAAATTTGTAATCTTCGAGTTCACGGTCAAATTTATCAGAAACACGATAAATTGTTGAGGAGAATTTGCGTTTCCAGAAAAGGTCATCGAAAGACATCCATTGCGCATCGTTTTTGTCATTGTAGACATAATAGTTTACAATTACGTTGCGCAATTCATCAAAATACAACCAGAACATTTCGCGTTCTTCAACACGACCTTCGTATTCTTCAAATGCGTTTGCTGACGAACTGAATAAATAAGGCTTGCCGAGTTGATCATAGATCAGGAGCTCTCCTCTTGTTGGCAATTCTCCTTCTTCAGGTTCATTGAATGTGTAACGCGCTACTGGTGCTATTGCAATGATGCGCTTATCAAGAACTGAACGTTCTTTGTCAAAATACCAATCTTCTTTGATGTGGTAAGCCACAATATTGTTCGAAGGAACAAACATAGAAATGGCATCTTTACGCACTGGTGAGTTTACAGTTGCAAAGTTCCACCACTCCTGAAGTTTGGTTTGATCAATACCGAAGAGTTCTTCATAGTCTGAGTCAGAGCGCAAACTGTCTAAATACTCGGTAAGCGTTTGATCTGTTTTGATGACATCCATGGTGTCTTCAGAAAGCGGACGGTAAATACGCAATTTTGGACCTAAACCGCCAGAAGCTAGTAAAGCATTTACATCATTGCGGTACTTTTTCACTTCAAAGTAATCGTTCTGACCTTGACGCTGAATTGGGTATTTCAAACTGTAACCATCTTCGGCATCAGGGTAGAATTCACTTGCTACGCGATATACAGTAAGATCACCAAGGAAAATGTGACGCATCATGATGGTCCAAAGAGACCAACGACGCTGGTCTTTGTTCCAAGTTGGATCATCGATTTCGCTCGCGTTTGACGGACGATACAACGAACCAGAAGCGAGGTCACCATCAAAAGCATCGTAAGGAAGAAAAATGTCATGGTTCATTTTTTCGCGCGCATCGATGCGAGAAAAAACGCGTTTTTGCCAAGCGACATCACTTGCGCGAACGTATTCATACTCGACCTTAGCACGTACTGGTACTTCATCTTGAATAGCCACTCCATCAACGACACCTCCAGGAAGTGTGTTGTATGGACCGCGCTGCGGACGGTCTTGTGCGTTAGCTACTACCGTAGCAACACTCAATAATACCAACAATACATTTTTCATAATCCTATTTTTTTATCCTTATTAAGGAACAACCTTCAATACGCCTGAGGCAATCTCAGGGCTTCCGCCTGTTCTTTTGTAGGTAACGTCTATAGCGACACGCTTACCTGCTTTCATTTTTGCAATGGCTGCAGCTGGAACGCGGTCTCCGGTAAATGGAATCTCATCGTTACCCATGATTACAGAACCACCAATTACCGTAAAGCTCACACCAGTGAATGGTGAATCAGGTCCAAGAGAAACCACCGCTTTAAAACCAGTTGTTTTAGAGATTGTAGTACCTTGAAGCTGTGCTTTAGGGAAGGGCTTCACTTTGTATTTGAATTTACCAAACGATTTGGTTTTACCATCTTTATCTTTACCGTTCAAGGTGATGTTTACAAATTTTGCGGTACCTGTTACGTTTACATAATAACCGTCGTATTTGTTGCCATCAGCGTCTGTCCAAGATGCTTTGGTTGCTGTTCCACCATCTACAGAGATAGAAGAACTTACAGCACCAGCTACTACAGGAACTACCTTGTTGTTCCAACCTTTGTAAAGAACACTCATTTCCGGTAATGAAATTGAACCTTGCGCTTTAACAATGGCCACTTTCCATTCCCAGTCACGAGAATAAGGAACACCTGATTTGTTGACAATAGTAACCGTACCTTTCACATTCATGTCAGACATGCCTGCTTTCATTTTAATACGACCGATACCATCTTTTATTTCAACGTTTCCAGTGCTAGTGGTTACACCTGGGTTTTTATCCGAGTCATAGGCTGCCATAGTAACAAGTAATTCAATTTCCTCACCTGCCGTAGCTACACCAGGGCCACTAACTAATTGCTGAATTTTGTTGAAAGAGAATTCACCTGTGGTTACTTTCGATTTCAAGAGATTAACTGCTTTTGCACGTGCCGCCAAGATTTCATTCTGCATAGAACTCAAAGAAGCAAGTGCTCCAACTAATGGCGCATGGTCAAAAGTACGACCCAACCAATGGATATTTTTTGCTTCGTGGTGGTCAGCATACTCTTGTTTAGTTAATTCTTGATAGATAGAAACCAAAGCTTCCATGTCCTCAGGGTTTACTTTGTTTCCAGGAGCATTGAACATTTTTTTGATTTGTTTCTCAAGATCTTGGAAATCTTTGTAAGCATTAATTTCTTTCACTTTGAGTTTCCAGTTGTTCTTTTCGCCCTCACGGTAATTACCCGAGATTTCAACAATTGAAGTGCGCAGTCCTTTGTACAGTTCCCAAAGTTTTTTTCCTTTTTTAGTCGGGTCAATTTTGGAAATTTCAGAACCAACGATTTCATGCATTGGCACATCAAAGTTTTCTTTTTGCTGAATTGCCTGAAGATACAAACGCGCTGGCAACAAAGGAGTGCTTGGATTGTATTTTTTCCAAAGGATACTTTCTTTGTCGTTTGGCTTTTCTGTCTTGATTTTCTCAGGACCTTCAACAATTCCAATCATTTCAAGTTTGAGGTCATCTACATATTTGATGAATTCACCGACATTTTTATCGATTTTTTCAATCATGCCGAGATACTTCTTGATTTTTTCAGCTTTTGCTCGGCCAGCTTCGTCTTTGGTAACTGAAGATAGCTCTTCAATAAGTGCACCTTTTGCGGTCTCACCACGATCGTATTGCGTTACACTTCCACGTTGGATGTTGTCTTCAATCGCTACGAATGCATCGAGGATTTGTTTTGACACGTTCAACGCAAGAAGTGCGGTTAGTACCAAGTACATGAGACCAATCATCTTCTGTCTTGGGGTTTCCTTACCACCTGCCATTTTCTTTAATTTTTAATGTGTTATTAATAAATAAATACGTAATTAAAGAAAGGGATTAACCTCTCATTGCTCGTAACATGTTGCCATATACGTTGTTCAAATCAGTAAGATTTTGAGACAACATAGCCATGTTCTCACGGTAAGAAGCTGTGTCATTTGCAGAAGCAGCGAGGTCAGCCATAATGGCCTTGATATTTTCTTGTAGACTGCTCATTTGCGTCATGCTTTCTAGATAATCTTGTGAAGACTTCAATTGAAGCTCATAAACGTTGTTGAGCGCACCAAGATTTTGTCCTAGTTTTTGCATTTCAGCGCCAAAATTACCTTGACCTTCACCGGCAATTCCAGCAATTGCGCTTGCAGATGCTGCGTATTGTTCAGTTAATTTGCTGAGGCCCTCAGAGGCATTCTCAAGGCTTTTGACGTAAGAGTCAGTTGCACCAGCTGCTGTAGAGACGGCACCCAATGATTTTGCGTTGTCGGCAAGGTTAGACATGCCATCTTTGAGTTTGGTCAAAAGTGCTTGATCAATTCCTGCTTTATCGAGTTCTTTGGCAAGATGATCAGCAGCACCGCCACCACCCATGCCGCCTTTTTTCAAAAGTGGCAACAAGCGGTTTTCGTCGTTGTTTTCTTCAACACCTAGTTCAGGGAAAACGCGCGTCCAATCAACCTCTTCATGTAAAGGTTCCATGGCAATAAACGCAAAGATCAATGATTCTGTAATAAGACCAACGATAAGCATTTGGTCAGCACCTGGCCAGTGCATGATTTTAAATAGTGCTCCAAGAATTACCACGGATGCTCCGTATCCGGTTACATACTTTGTAATTAATTTGTACTTGCGCGAAGCAAAAAATCCACCATTACCACTCATAATTTTTGTTTTTAAGAATTAATTAATTGATTTATAGTTTATAGTTTAGTTTAGGATAATATCTGTTTGAATCTCTTCACCGTTTTCTTGCTCGATATCTTTTCCTCCACGACCTAAGTGAGTCATGGTATTACGGAAACCGATATAGCTTTTTGCGGTGTCTTGATATTCATAGGTGCGTGTAGCGTTCATAAGGTAATACCCGATGTCTTTCCAAGAACCACCGCGCAATACCTTGCGTTTTTTAACTGGTGCATCGCCATCTTTTGCGTCGTATTCGAAATCTTGTGCCATGTCATGTGCGAATTCATAAGTAGATTCGTCGTAGGCTGTCGAACACCATTCGGCAACGTTTCCGGCCATACAATAAAGGCCAAAACCATTCGGATTGTAAGAGTAAACTTTTACAGTGTAAAAACCACCATCTTCGAAGTAGCGACCACGCATTGGCTTGAAGTTAGCCAAGAAACAGCCACTAGCATTGCGAATATATGGACCACCCCAAGGATATTGTGCCATGTCGAGGTCACCTCTTGCGCCGCGTTCCCACTCTGATTCTGATGGCAAACGGAAGTCGTTTACAAATAAATCACCGTTGGTTTGCAACCATGAATGGAAGATTTGTGTTCTCCAGACAGAGAATGCTTTTGCTTGAGACCAAGTAACTCCAACCACTGGGTAGTTGTCATAGGCAGTATTCCAAAAATAGTTTTGTGTCATGGCTGAGTGATTTGCATAAGTGAAATCACGAACCCAGCAAAGCGTATCTGGATAAATATTAATTCGTTCTTTGATGATAAAGCGCGAGCGATCAGAATGGCCACGGATGGCATTGTGCGACCCTTTGCTGTTGGTGAAACCTAAGTCCAAATCTTGTCCTGGGTTTTGAAGAATAGTTCCGCGCAATGAGTTGGTGTCATTGATTTTGCTAAACTCAGACCACTGCTCTGTTTCGATGGTCGTATCGACCCAAACTTTGTTGGTGTTTTGGTCCATGGTCATGAGCGCCGAACGGTGTAAATCATTGGATTTGTAATCTTTACCCAACGGCTCGCGTCGTGAGCGCTGATAAAGTGTGTTTGAGGCCTCTTTATCGAGACTATCATAGGCATACGTTTTGCGCGCATCGATGGATTTGGTAATTACTTTACCGCGACGAGCAGCCTCTTTGTAGTCGATCCAATAATAATCAAAATAAAGCAAGCGGGTGTCGATTTCTCTACGGTTATAGAAACGCTCAGCTTCGGACAAATACATATCTGAAAGCATGAAGGCAATCTCTGGATCTTCGTAGTCAACTGGCTCTAACCAGTTCAAAGTGAAGTATTTGCGGTTCTCTACACGACCACCTTGGTTGTATTTTGTTTTGGTAGAAGCACCTTTGGCGCTGGTTTTATCAGGGGCGTTTTTCTTGGCCGCACCACTGTACATTTGAAAAATGCCACGAAGGTCGTCGTCAGACATAACTACGTCAAATTTCTCATCAGGACCATTGGTTATACCGTATTTCTTTTGGTCATATTGGAACCCATTGACCAATTTTTTACCTTTTCCTTTGGACTTATCGTAGTTGCCCAACATGGTCATGATGGTTTTGTCAACTTCAGCATTGTTGGTAGAATCCATATACAATTGGAACGGTGTATTGCCACCCTGTACATCTGAACCCATGTCCATAAGGCTGCGATAAGGTTCTTTGAAGAAGTTATCAGGGATGTTGATCCAACGCTCAGCTTCTTCGTCGTAACTGCGGCGATAGAGTTTTTCACGGGCAATGGAATCACGCACCCAATGTACAAATTGGCGGTATTCATTGTTAGAGATTTCCGTTGCATCCATGTAGAAAGCAGGAACGGACACCGTGCGCTTGCGCGCTGTGTGCCAGCCCATGATGTCTTCATCGTCTTCACCTGCCTGATAGGCACCAGATGGAACGTATACCATTCCAAGTGGAACTTTACCAGGTCCGAGGACGTCTGGATACCAGGTGTCTCTACCACTCACACCTACTAAATTCCCTTCGATGTCGCTACAAGCGTACATGAAGCTAAGAACAAAGAGAAAACTTAAATACTTTTTCATTCGTTTGTTTTTGGTTCTAACCTAATCCCAATTTAACTTGCTACAGGTATAATTTCGGGTATAACGTAAGAACAATATAAATGGTTACATTTTTTCCTCTTATAACCAACGAGGGTGTCTTGCTTTCGTTTTTGGAGGCGGCGGCAAGAAATAACAATATTTGACCATCATTTCGTGAGAACCTCTTGAAATACTAGCCAGTTTATTTATGTTGATGTCATAAGAATAACCAACATGAAAGTTCGGAATGGGTGAATAACCCGCCATTAATGCAACGGCATCAGAGGTGCGGAATGTGAGACCACCGTAGGCAGGATTGCCGCCGAGGTCCATCATGTAGCGCGCATTGAAGTCAACTGAAAACTTAATGAGGTCTGTGCGAACTAGCATTTGCGCATCGATGTTGTTGCCGGTACCGAACGCATCTTTAAAAATGTAACCACCCATGAGGTAATAGTGACGAGCGGTTTGAAAAGACAAAGCCAAATTCGTAGGATCTGCTGCTAAATCTGACTCAGAGAGGTGGGTTGTTGAAAACCCTGCATAGTAATTTTTGGCCTGAAAATAGAGACCAAAATTGGCATCGAAGGCAGTTGCTGCAAAACCTGTTGGAAGTGATGGGTCATTTGGCGTTGTTGGCGGAACCCATACTGGATCCATGCCGTAGTTCATAATGCCCAAACCAACTCCTACACCTAAAACACCAATTCTGCCGATTTGCACCGGATATGAATAATTGAGTAACACGGTGTTTTGACGAGAAAAGCCGATGGCATCGTGGTAAAAATTAACACCGACTCCTCCTGGAAAAAATCGAGATAAATTACCTTCGACGTTCAAAACAGCAGAGTTAGGCGCACCGTTTACTTTATCCCATTGATTGCGATAGATGGAAGTGGCGCAAAAGCCATTGTACATGTCAATACCCGTTTTTCCTGGGTTGATGCTCATTTTGTCAAACATGAAATGCGTGACAAGCTTGTCTTGTTGTGCGTAGGATGTAAACAACAAAACAGAAAAAGCAGCAGTTAGTAGTCTGTTATTCAATAGCATAAGCGTAGTTTAGCATATAAAAAACTGTCCTATTTTCATAGAATACGACAATTTAAGGTGCTAAAGTAAAGAATTCTTATGGAAAATAAAAGGCTTTTTTAATAAAAAGGTCAACCTAGTTTTTGATAAGTCTTCCACCATAAATCGGGAAGTTCATTTTTCATGGCGTTGTCGTAGTCTGACTTATTACAAGGCACCATATGATGACGCTCAAATCTTGAGCCACTTTGCGGCGGATATGGAACTTCCATCCACCAACGCGCCGACTTATTGCTTTTGTAGAATATGAGCTCCCTTGATACTTCATCCATGAAGACTGTAAATTTCGTGTAATCGGCTTTGCTTCCGAATGGGAAATCCCCTACTCTTGCAAAATAACCCTGCAAAAAATACCAAATTCCTTCGGCTAAAAGTGCAGTGCCAACCTGGCCGAGGGTGTCTTCTGTGAAAAAGCCGATCGAAGTAACTTTGTCTGAAATTCCTGCATACTTACACACTTGACAAAATTGGGCAGCAGTAAAACCATTTGGAGCACCAGTAGTAGTTCCGAGATCTGCTGCTTTTATAGCTTGCAAATCAAAACTGATGATGTCGGCATTGCGTAAATGAGGCTCAGCTAATCGAAAATCTTGATTGAACTCTCCAAGTCGACAAGTATCAAAAAATAATTTTTCGAAAAGCTCAAATTCTGCAGCAGGAGCATATGGTTGTTGTAGACCGATAACGGCATGATTAAACAGATAACAGGGGCGTTGAACGAGCATGTGACCCAAGTAATTTTTTGAATGCAATGTTTCTTCGGCACTACCGATATCAATGCTGCGGTCAATAGCGCAAGTATTGACAAGTTGCTCCAATTTTTCATAGCCTTGATACAAAGCCATGGTGAGATCTTGGCTACCACCAACAACAATCGGAATAATTTGATTTTTTACCAACTCACTGACAACGTTTGCAAGCGCAAAATAGGTGTCTTGGATAGATGCGCCCGGTTCTATTGTTCCGAGGTCATAAATTGGTAATTTCCAATTGGCCTCAGGATGCAAGCGGTAAAACAAACTGCGGAATGCCGAAATTGGATTATTGGTGTTGTTGGCTCCTCGAAATTCGGGAACAGAAATAAGGGCGCAGCCAGGTCCTTTGAGCTCGGGGAAGGACGCCGTATAAGATTCAATAATGGAGCCAAGCTGATTTGCTTCAAAAGAATAGGCCGAAGTATTCGGCTGAAAATAAATGGACAAGTCGGTCATTTGGCAAGAATTTTAGCAATGTCAGGCTTAAAGTACAATTCGGATTTGAGTACCTTACCATCGGCGCGGTAAATTGGCTTGCCATCGGCGTCAAGTTTGCTCATGTTGGAGCGCTGAATCTCTTCAAAAACCTCCTCAATTTTATGTTGAAGACCATGACGAAGAATGGTGCCACATAAAATATAAAGTTGATCCCCAAGTGCGTCGGCAATTTCAACGATATCGCCGTTCTTGGCCGCCTCTAAATACTCTTCGTTTTCTTCTTTCATGAGGTCAAAACGAAGTTGGACGTCGGCAGCACTTAAGGTTGTGGTTGGCGCTTGGTTATTTTGTATGCCGAATGCTTCGTGAAATTGAGCAACAGCACCAATTATTTCTTTGAATTCCATGTTTAGTAGTTCATTAAATTTGTAATGGCCTCAGCCACTTTTTGCGCATTTGGCAACATTGCTGCCTCTAGCGCTGAATTGAGTGGAATAGCCGGAGCGTCAACGGACGCTACCAATTGAATCGGGGCGTCTAGATGTGCAAAACAACTTTTTTGAAGTCTTCCTGCCAATGCTAATGAAAAGCTATTTTCTGTTGTTTCTTCGGATACAATTAAAATTTTACCATGGCGTTGCACAAGTGCTTCCATTCCATCGATATCGAGCGGATTTATACTGCGTAAATCTAAGATTTCGACTTGGTCAGGGAATTGGGCTGCTGCTTCTGTGCTCCAATAAACGCCTCTTCCGTAGGTGATTATACCAATAGAGCTGCCCGTTTGAATTTTTGATGCCGCGGCTTCTTGCACGATTCGTGCTTTGCCTATGGGAATCATGTAATCTGCACTTGGCTCAATACTCATGGCGCCTTCAGTGCCTGGTATTTTTGACCAATACAAACCTTTGTGCTCTAAAATTACAACTGGATTGGGGTCGTAATAGGCTGCCTTTAAAAGTCCTTTTAAGTCAGCTCCGGATGACGGATAAACCACTTTGATCCCACGGATATTTGCCAAGACCGACTCGACACTTGACGAGTGATAAGGGCCACCTGAGCCGTAGGCGCCAATTGGTACGCGAATGACGCAACTCACAGGCCACTTTCCGTTCGATAGATAGTTAGATCTGGATACCTCTGTAAAAAGTTGATTGAGTCCTGGCCAGATATAATCGGCAAATTGAACCTCGACGATTGGCTTGAGACCAACTGCCGACATACCTACTGTGGAGCCGATAATATAGGCCTCTTGGATAGGTGTGTTGAAAACGCGGTCGTCACCAAAAGTTTGAGCCAAGGTTGCCGCTTCTCTAAAAACACCGCCAAGCCTGCCGCCGACATCTTGGCCATATAGCAAGGCCTCGGGATGCGCTTCCATGATTTCGCGCATGGCAAAAAGCGCGGAGTCAACCATGACGGTTTTCTTTTTGCCTGCTGGGGCGCGCTCGCCTTTTTCTTCTGTTACTGTTGTTGGGGCAAAAATATGATCTTGAATAGACTGAGGATCAGGATCTGGCGCATTGAGCGCGCGCTCATAGGCGGCATCAACTTCTTTGCGGATTTTCGCTTCCAAATTAATGAATTCGGCCAAACGGACATCTTGCTGCTCTAATGCGGCTCTGAGTTTTGGATAAGGATCTGCCTTTGCCGCTTCTTCGAGGTCGTCGCGGTACCATTCTTTACGAACGCCAGAGGTATGATGACCCAATAAAGGAACTTTGGCATGTATTAAAAAAGGCCGACGTTCTTTGCGAACGGTGGCAATGACTTGCTCAACTACTTCGTAACAGCCCCAAAAATCGGTGCCGTCAATGGTGCGCACTTCTATACCATGAAAACCCTTGATGTATTCAGAGATATCTTGAGCCCTTGTTTCTTTGGCATTGGCAGAGATATCCCATCCGTTGTCTTGAACCAAATAAATAATTGGATACTGCTTAAGCGCTGCCATCTGAAAAGCTTCTGAAACCTCTCCTTCTGTGCAGGAAGCATCACCAAGAGAACATACCACCACTGGCGCATCCTGAGCAGACCAATCGGCAAGTCCTGTTTTTTCTTTGTATTGAATCCCCATGGCCACACCGGTAGTGGGAATTGCTTGCATACCGGTTGCTGAGGATTGATGCGGTATTTTTGGTAAATCAGGGCGATTTAAAGACGGGTGGGAATAATAAGTGCGGCCACCAGAAAATGGATCGTCTTTTTTGGCAAAAACTTGCAGCATGAGTTCTTCTGGCTTCATGCCGATACCGAGCAAAAGGCTGTCATCACGATAGTATGGAGCAACCCAATCTTGGGCTTGAAGTTGCATCCCGACAGCAAGTTGAATGGCTTCGTGGCCGCGAGATGTGGCATGCACGTATTTAGACGTGATCTCTTTGTTTGCCTCGTATTTTTCGGCCATGGTTTTGGCAGTGCACATCAGTTCGAAGGCACGCCAACTGAGCTCTTTTTGCTTTATTTTTGACATTGTGTTGATTCGGTAAGGCAAATATAAGCATTGCGCTTGCATTTCATCCTTGTTTGATTCGAACAGACTTTGGTATTTTTGTCAAAAAATAAAACAATGCTCGGACTCCAAATGGCCACCGACCCGCGCTGGGTGCGCATCGTAGAAAAAAATATTGAAG
>CAZINO010000052.1:0-1336 GCA_964540625.1 uncultured Lishizhenia sp.
CCGGTTTGATATTGTAATTGATGCTCTGATTGGTAAAAGTGAATGGATCTAAACTGCGTGCTACATTAGAGGTATTGTCTAGGTATTGTCTAGAAACATATTTCGTTTGAAGCGCAATATTACAATCTTTGATTGGCGCATATTGTACGCCAAGTGTTTGTATGAAGTTGGGTGAAAAAGCCAAATCGGTGGTGCCATGATTGATTTGAATCTGGGTGTAGTATGGATCGGTATCAAGATAGACATCGACGTACTCCACAAAATTCAAAACTTTGTTCTGGCTTAGTGTGGTGGCACTTTGCAAACGGATTTTTGAATGAATTTGATAGCCAAGCTCGAACTCTAGGCCAGCACGGTAACTTTCATCGACATTAGTACGGGTATAACCGCCCACATCGTTGATTTGACCCGTTAACACCAACTGATTTTGGTAATACATCCAAAATAAATTAGCCTGTAAATCCAATTTTCCAAAATTATCATAACGATAAGCTAACTCCGTGTCGAATAAGCGCTCTGGAACTGGGCGGTTGGCAGGGGTGCTCTCGCGGAAATCGCGGCGAACAGGTTCTCGGTTGGCTATACCAAATGAAGAGAACAACTGATGCGCACCAAAACGCTGAGCGATGGATATTTTCGGGTTGAAAAAATTGAAATTGACGTTTTGTGTGACGTCTGTAAGCACGCCACTGACTTGATCCACACCCAAAAATTCATAGGCAATGCCTCTGTATTGGAGATCTAATGTGAGATCGAGGCCATTTTTTTGATAATTGGTTTTCAAATAAGTACTCACTTCGCTTTTTAGTGCATCATTGTCATAATAACGATCATAAATTTGGCTATTCGAGGCATATTGCGCCCAAATGATTTCACCAAAATGCGCGCCCGCATAACGATTGGCAGCTCCTCCGAAAATAAAATTTAAATGCGAGCTATGTCGGTAATTTAGCCCATAAATCAAGCCAACGAAATGGTTATCGAGCCAACGGCGGCGGATGAGATCCGTTTGCGCAATTGTATCAATCCCCAAAACAACTTGGTCTAAACCATAGTCACTGAGGTCGTCTTGTTGGCGGTATTCTTCATAGTAACCGCGGCCGTAAGTATAATGTGCAGCAGCATTAAAATTCAATTTATTATAACGATGAATAAAATGTAATTGATAATTGTCTTGATTGTAGTTATCTACTTGGCCCGCATACGTATAGTAATTGTACGTTCGACCAGAAGTAAGTAGGTTTTGCGTTTCAGCTTCGCTGAGGCCATTTCGAGCCGCATAAGCGAGCATGCCCAAAGAATCACCGCGGTAACGGCTTTCAGGCGTACCGTACCA
>CAZINO010000052.1:1436-16660 GCA_964540625.1 uncultured Lishizhenia sp.
AGCGTACGGATTGCTTTGTAAATCATTGGTTTTGATATTCACACTAGCGCCAAAAGCAGCAGCTCCATTGGTAGACGAGCCCACGCCGCGCTGAACTTGGATATTTTCTACTGAACCAACGAGATCTGGCATATTGACCCAATAGACGTCATGAGACTCGGGGTCATTGACCGGCACGCCGTTGATAGTGACGTTTATCCGACTCGCATCTACTCCCCTGATGCGCAAGCCACTGTAGCCGATTCCGGCACCGGCATCGCTGGTGGTAACCACCGAAGGCGTGAATTCCAATAAAGTTGGCATGTCTTGGCCAAAGTTTTTGGCATTCAAAGTCCATTTTGAAACAAGCGTATTGTTGGGGGCATCTTTGGCGCGAATACCATTCACAACGATTCCTTCGACAGATTGGATACGCCGGGAGGTATCGCTTGCGTCTTTGGTTTTACCCACTTGGGCCATAGTTATATGGCCACACATTAAAATAAACAGTAATGATCTTGTTTTCATTTCTTTAAAAAAATTAAACAAGAACAAGGGGCTAATTCTTGGTAGTTCTGTACAATTAGCGCGTCATCTTCCCTTCGTTGGCATTATCCAGATCAGGTTCAATGGGTGTAATCTCAGCCTTGCGGCACCCCTTAGAGACGGTACAAAATTAAGTGAATAATTAGGGCGCCAACATCAACACCCATAAATTTCTTTCAAAAGTGAATAAAAAAAATTAAACCAAAAGCTGCGCAATTTGCACCGCATTCGTGGCGGCACCTTTGCGGAGGTTATCTGCAACAATCCAAAGATTCAAAGAATTAGCCTGACTCTCGTCTCGTCGAATGCGTCCGACAAATACGTCGTCTTTGCTTTGTGCAAAACGTGGCATTGGATATTCGAAAGCTTGAATATTGTCTTGAATGGTAATACCCGGTGTTTGAGCAAGTAAATTGCGCAATTCATCGAGGTCAAAATCTTGAGCAAAAGTAATGTTCACGGCTTCTGAGTGGCCTCCAACAACGGGTACACGCACGGCAGTGGCTGTCACGTTAATACTTGGGTCAAGTATTTTTTTGGTTTCATTCGTTAGTTTCATTTCCTCCTTGGTGTAGCCATTATCGAGGAAAACATCGCATTGCGGAATGCAATTTTTATCAATTGGGTACTTATAAGCCATCTCGCCTTCGACACCGGCACGCTCGTTTTCAAGTTGCTGAACCGCTTTAACACCTGTGCCGGTGATTGATTGATAGGTCGAAACCACCACGCGCTTGACACCATATTTGCGATGCAAAGGCGCCAAAACCATTACGAGTTGAATGGTACTGCAGTTTGGATTGGCAATAATGAGGTCTTCTTTGGTGAGCAAGTGTCCGTTGATTTCCGGAACGATGAGCTTTTTGGTGGGATCCATGCGCCATGCAGAACTATTGTCGATGACGACGGTTCCTTTTTCGGCAAAACGAGGCGCCCACTGCAATGAAGTGTCGCCACCTGCAGAAAAAATGGCAATATCTGGCGCAGCCGCAACGGCTTCTTCGAGTCCGATTACCGCATATTCTTTGCCTTGAAACGTTATTTTTTTGCCCACGCTGTTTGTGGAGGCTACCAGCAATAATTCTGAAAAAGGGAATTTTTGTTCGGCTAATACTTCGAGCATTACTGAACCGACCATACCGGTGGCTCCAACGACAGCAACTTTCATTTGATTTAAAATTTTTTACAAAAATAAACTTTGTTTGTCATGCGCGTCTTTTCCCATTTATTTTTCATGCTGTTCGCTTTTGCGCCAAAACCGTTTTCTGCGCAAGTTTTTGACGATTTCCACGACCAAAGTCTATTTCAAGGCCTAATTTGGGGTGGTGATTTATATGAAGTCCATACGAATTCAGGTCGGCAACTCCAACTTGCGGCAGATAGCAGTGGAAGCACCACCATCTATTTTACACCAAATGCTTTGGACACCAATTTTGAGTGTCGGTTTTGGCTGCGCGAAAACTTCAGCCCTTCGGGCCTCAATTTTGGGCGCTTTTATCTCCGTGCTGATCAAAGTGATTTATTAGCAGCCAACAACGCGCTGTATTTGGAATTTGGCGAAGCTGGAAGCCAAGATGCACCTAAACTATTTTTGCGCCAAAATGGCGTAGATACGTTGTTGGCCCTGGGCCCAGCCGGCAGCATTGCGTCGGCTTTTCAAATGTTCTTTGAATTCAAATTGAGCAATGGGGTATACGAGCTCTTTGCACGCAATAGTATGGCCGCCGCAAACAACCTTTGGTTGACAGGGCTTATGCCCTGGCTGCCGGCTGGGCCCTATGCAGGCCTTGTGTTCATTTACACGAGCAGCAATAAACAAAATTTCTACCTCGACGACCTCTATTACGGTCCAATACTAGCAACGGAAACGCCACAAATCATCTTTACAGAAATCATGGCAGATCCCGAACCACAACAAGGCCTGCCCAATACAGAATATCTCGAAATTTACAATGCCGGTGCTTTGAGTCAACAACTGAGTGGTTGGCAGATTGCAGATGCAAATGGCTTGTGCACACTGCCCTCTTTTTGGTTGCACCCAGGCGCCTATGCCACGCTCGTGGCAACGACTAACAGCAGTGGCTTTAATCCCAATCGAACCATTGAAATTCCGGCTTTTCCGAGTTTGAATAATACAGGTGAACTACTGCACTTATTTGAACCACAAGGTAATTTGGTGGATCAATTGAACTATGACCTTAGTTGGCACCAAGATTCTCTGGCCAAAGAAGGTGGATATAGTCTAGAAAGGCGCTCTTTATTGGATCCTTGCTCGGCAGCAGACAATTGGGGCACGAGCACAGCGGCACTTGGCGGCACGCCCGGTATACCCAACGCCATTATTGATTTGCTGGCTGATACACTCGCACCTCAACTTTTATATGCAGAAGTCCGCGACTCCAATCAAATCGCATTTGTTTTTTCTGAACCGCTCGATAGCCTGACTTTAACGCAAATAGCAGTCGAGCTCGATTCCAATTTAGGTTCATTTACCAAAATTGTACTTTCGTTTTCTTCGACTGTTGCGCAAGCACAACTGATTCTTATATTTGACAATCCACTGCCAAAAAGCCAAGTGTTGTGGATCAATTTGAGCAATTTTTCAGATTGTTGGGGCAATACTGCACAGGCACAAACTACTGCTATTCGATACGAAGTGCCGCTAGCAGGAGATGTCGTTATCAATGAAATTTTATTTGATCCGCCCACAGGTGGTTCAGATTTTATTGAATTGTATAATCGAACTGAGAAATACCTTCAATTAAAAAATTACATATTGAGCAATGGCCTAACGACATCTGAATTAAAACCAATCGTTTTAACACCTCATCAATACATCGCACTAAGCCCCGACACCGCATTCCTAGCTACAAATTACCCGTCAACGCTCATTGCGCAAACCGCTTTTCAAATCCTGCCCTATTTCTACAATGACAGTGGAACTTGTATCCTCAGTTGCAATAATGAAGTGTTGGATGAACTGCATTATGCGGCCAGTTGGCACACGCTTTTGCTTGCAGATACAGAGGGGGTAAGCCTCGAAAGACTCGATCCCGACTTACCGACACAAAGTGCGCTCAATTGGTTTTCAGCAGCCCAAATAGCAGGTTTCGCAAGTCCTGGCAGAAGCAATACACAACAACTCAGTGATAATGTGAAAGGGAAATTGACACTCGGGTCACCCGATTTCAGTCCGGATCTTGATGGCTACCACGACTTTTTGGAAATTCATTACGAATTACCTGCCCCAAATATGTTGGTTCAGGCAAATATCTATACCCTAGACGGCATTCTTGTAAAGCGACTTGTCATCGATGAACTATTCGGAACAGCTGGGCTGCTTATATGGGACGGCAGTTCAGAATTTGGAACAATTGCGCCAATTGGAATTTACATTCTCGACTTTAAAGCCTTTTCAACAGAACCAGGTGTATTTTTTCATCGCAAATTAAGTTTTTCGCGCTGTTATAAACGTTAATTTTGAATCAAACTCAATCCAATGAAACTATTTCTTTCTTTTGTTTTTTGTTTGAGCGTGTTTGCCACTCACGCACAACGCTACACAAGTGCAATTGGCTTGCGCGGAGGCACACCCGGCGTCACCTACATCAATGCCAAATACAGAATGAACCAACAAGCTATTGAGCTCGGTATCGGTGGTAATTTTGGCGCTATTTGGGTTCACGGCAACGCATATCAGCAAAACGAACTTAACGACATTTTAGACCTGTACTATGGTTTTGGTGCCAATGTAGGAGTTGGTCAAATGAAGCAATTCGGCACTGACTACAGCGGTCTTGGCTTAGGGGTTAACGCAGTAGTAGGATTAGAGCACACCTTTGAGGATTTTCCATTTAATATTTCGCTGGATGCAGGCCCAGGCTTGTATGTTTTACCCAATTTGAAATTTGGTTTTGCAGCAGCCTTGAGCGTGCGGTATGTCCTCCACTAAAACAGATTTTTCTCCCGGATCTAAAAACTGGATCGCCAAATTTTTTGACTTATTCAAAAAAGGTGATTTCAGTATCGACACCGACCTCATTGTACAAAATGAAACGAACCTCACCCATTTCATTTCTCACCAAACGGGTCTGATCTACGGTACTGCTAAATCTTTCATTTTCTCCAATAACCTCGATAAAAAAAGGTTCAACACCGACGAACAGCTTCAATTGTTGTTATTGGAAACACTGTTTTTTACCTATCTACGTAAGCAACAATCCTTGAAGTCTAGCGAGACTTTCATCGGTGAGGTACTGGCTTTCTACAAAGGCTATAAGGGCTCCGGGATTTGGAAACAACTTCAATTTAAATTTACCCAAAACCCACACCGCAAACTTGAGCTCATATTGGCTTCTCGGGTCGGTATAAAAAGTTCATTTTTAGGTGCAAATTATTGGCTCAAACATTTATCCAATGCTTTCATTTTTTTAGATGTCATTTTATTTCGAGCGTACCTTGAGGGTGACACCACCCCGTTTTTAAAAAATCACGAGCGTTACACTTCTTCAATTTTAAATGGCCTTATTTATGCTGCATTCATTGACGGTAAGACCGAAGCCAACGAAAAAAAAATACTAAAGCATTTTTTGGCATCTGCCGCTTTACCCAAAAATTTACACCAGCTGTACAAAGAACGCAGTAAAATTGGCATTCCCGTTAAGTTACTCAAACAAGAGCTTGTCAATGACACCTTGCTTGCTCAAATTACTTATGAATTTGGCCACCTCCTGTTGCAAAGCACGCATTTAATCAGCCCAGAAGAAAAACAAAAACTCAAAACGCTTGGAGCCGCACTCGACATGACAACCGAGCAAATGCTCGAATCAGAAGAAATGTGTGCGGCATTCGTTGCTCAAAGTGGCCCAGAAGAACTTCTGGTCTACAAACAATCTACCGAAGCCAGTTTCGCCTTCAAAGAAACAAGCCAAAGATGGTTGCGCATAATTGGCAGAAACAAAGACCGCCTCATCACAGAAGTCAAAGAGAGTAAGGAATTAATGGCCCTGCTTCAAAAATCAACAAAGGAGGAGCTCAGTGCCGAAGAAAAGGAACAAGTCAAGGCTCAATTTTACGATATTTTGAAATCGATGCCTTCGTTGGCACTCTTTCTCTTACCTGGTGGCACCCTGATATTGCCCATCGTCATGAAACTCATGCCGGAACTGATCCCGTCTGCTTTTAAAATCAATGAAGTAGCTAAAAAACAAAATGAAGATGAACTGTAAAATACATATCTACTTACTCAACGATCTTTTTTCTCAAGAAATCGCAGACGAATTACACAACGGGAAAGAATCAGCAGATAACCTGCGCTATGAGTGGGAGGATGAATTAGAAATCAATGTTGCGGTTCAAAGGGTAACTGAGCATGAGAATGGCACCTATACGCTTGCCGGATACGATGAAAACAATGAATTATTTTCTTATGCTATCTCAGAGATGCATCTTTTCGAAATCGAATCTGACGGTAATCCGAGTACATTCGTCGGTGGATCCAAATCAATTATCGATCATTGTTCCTACGAACATCAAGACCAAACACATACCATCAGGATCTATCTTAAAGATTACGAACCTATGGCCAATCCAGTGCCCGGCATTTTCATTGCGTCTAAAAGCTTCCCCAAATCGCTTATCCGATGATTCAACTCAAAAACATATCGTTAAGTTACCAAAAGCCAGTACTCAAAGACTTACAAATCCAGGTCAAAAGAGGAGAAATTCTCGGTTTGGTAGGTAAGAGCGGTGCGGGTAAGTCCTCATTACTCAAAATTTGTGCAGGCTTACAAGATCCTGACACCGGTGAAATCTTCATTGATGGCAGCAGACAAACTCCTGTAAGGCATTTATTGGTTCCTGGATATCAAGGCATCGCTATTGTCAATCAGGACTTCAAACTTGACCCTTTTCATAGTGTTGAGGAGAACATCCGCGAAGCTATTTTACACTGGCCATATGCCAAACGCGATAAACGTGTCAAAAAACTGCTCAATCTATTTGGTTTGAACGATTGTAGCCAAACTAAAGCACATTTGATTTCTGGAGGCCAACAACAGCGTGTAGCTATTGCCAGAGCAATCGCAGATCAACCTCAGTATTTGCTTCTCGATGAGCCGTTTGGACACCTTGATGCCCATCTGCGCCAAAAACTCAGCAAATACCTGATGGACCTTCGAGACGAAGAAAATACAGGCATTATCTTAGTATCCCATGAAGGACAAGACGTCCTCGGACTTTGCGACCACATCTGTATCTTGCAGAACGGTAAACTTTCAAAAAAGTATAGTCCGGAAAACGTATACTATCATTACAAAGCACCAGACCGCGCAAGGCTTTTTGGGCCGCTCAATACCATTAAAATCAATGACGCCATTGTACATTTTAGGCCCGATGAATACGTATTAAGTGAAACAGGTATCAGTGTTGCATTTCAAAACGCGCTGTTCGTCGGGGGCTTGTACCTCAATTATGTCCGAACAGAACTCAATGAACAAGTACTTCTTTACGCCTTTCAAAAATTAACTGCAATTAAAGCCATTGAAATCAGGAAAAAATAAAACCCCTAAGAGCCAACTCTTGCTCAAAGCATTTTGGCAAGCACTTAAAGAATACGTGCAAGAAGGCGCTTTTCATCACGGTGCGGCCTTGGCATACTACACTTTGTTTGCTTTTATCCCCATCATTTACCTCACCACTTCCATCTACGGACGCATTATAGGGCAACAAAATATGCGGGAAATTGTCGGGTCCATTTTAAAATCGGGTTTAGGTATTCAAGACAGCGGTTCAATTTTAAAGCTTGTTGAAAGTATGTCCATAGATAAACCCAATTTTTTCTTGGAATTGGCCAGTATTGGCATCTTATTGTACACCTGCTCTGCCTTCATGATTTCACTCAAGCGCAGCCTTAATGAATTTTTCAATGTCAGTAAAAAAAGCCGACAAGAGTCTAATTTATTCATGGAAATCATTGGCTTTCGCTTTGTGGGCGTATTGCTTTTAGCCATATTCGCCCTTGTGATTATCCTCTTTTATTTCCTACAAATATTTATTTTCTCGGCGCTTACCAGTTGGCTTCAATGGAACAATGGATTCGTAGATTTTTCATTACAAGTTCTCCAAGTACTCTTTACCCTTTTATCTAATATTTTGATATTCAGCCTGATCTTCAAGTATATGCACAATGCCAAAGTAACATGGCGCGTCGCACGAAACGGTGCAATTGCCACGGCAATATTGCTGTATTTGAGCCAGTGGCTCATTGGTTACTACCTGCAACATTATTTCGTAATGGGTACTTTAGGGGTAGCCAATTCAATTTTTATCATGCTGGCTTGGGTGCATTATTCTGCCCAAATTGTCTTTTTTGGTGCAAAATACACCTATCAGATTGGCAAGGTATACAACGAGCGTATCCAGACTGCCGTCATAGAAACGAAGGAGGTTTTCTGAATTCAATTTTAGCATCTCTAAAGATGCTCGAAGTATTGCGGATCGTAAGCAAGAAGCTCTTATTGCCTCCGATAGGCACATAATAAAAAGACAGCGCCCAACAGTGCATATTCCGGTTCAAAGCAAAGTAGGCGTTCGTAAGACGACCTTCTTGTAAATTGAAATTCATATTTCCCGATAAATTCCAGCGCTTCGTGAAACTCAGGTCACCACTCAGGACGAGTGTTTGAACAATGAGCCAAGGCGACGGATTGGCGGTCGAAATCGCTTGATTGGCTTGAATTCCGTATACATGAGAAATATTCATTTTCCACGGAATATCGTAATAAATCGCACGCTCAGGGTGTAAAGCATAATAATTGAAATCGGCATTCCAATCTTGCTCATTGAAAAGTGTGCTGTGATCTTGTAATTTTTTACGGTCCTTCTTTGGTGCTAAGACCATTGTTGTTGTGAGGTTCGTCGTGGTCAATCGACCTAATTGTTGGCTATTCTTCCAAGCATAAGCGGCTTGGGTTTTACCCGTTGCATCCCAAGCATAAGGGCTCCATTGGGCATTGGAAACAAAATTGATCCAGTTGGCCGGGCTAATGCGCAAGTTTAAAGCCAAATCAGACAGCTGCATACTGTCTTTTGTGAAATCATAAAAACCAGTCAGTGAAAATTGGTCAATCAGTCTTAATTTTCGGTAACCGGTAATGGTATCCTGAGCAGATTTAAATTTGAGTTCGGCCGTATTATTGATACCAAATGTAAGTAAAGAGGCCTCGCGCACAGATCCGACTGAATAAACACTGCGCTCAAAGGGCGAATAAGTAATTGTGCTTTGATTCGGACCAGCATTGACGGATACGAGCGGATTCCAGCCCGGCGTATAACGATAGCCAATATTGGGCGTCATGAGGTGACGCAAACGGGCTTGGCGTTTTCCGACAAAACGATAATACCCGTAAAGGACGGTTGTGGCAGTGAGGCTAAAATTCAGCTCATGGCGCATACTCATTTGACGAAGTGTATCGATTTGGGTTTGGTTTGCCAACGGATCATAGGTTTTGGCAATTTGCTGAAAATTGATTTTATTGCCGTAGTTGAGGCTCGGATTGATTTTCACGGCATTTTTGAACAAACCCGCATTGGTTTGTATACTCAGACCCTGACTCACGCCATTCATAAATTGCTGACGAATTGCTGCGAAATCACCGTTGTTGAGTAACTCGTCCTGAAATTGAGAGCGGTTCTGGGCTTCGAAATTGTAAGTAAGCCCTATTTGCTGTATGGTCTTTTTCCAATTCTTGTCTGCAGTTTCGAACACATTTTTAAACGGAAATACACGTGTGACATTGACATTCATGACCGGACTCGTCAATGAAATATTTTTGGCAATCGAGTTTTGCCTCAAGGACATTTTAAGTCCTGTATTAATGGGTTTCCCCGGAAAATTTCGGGCTAAGTTGATATCGGAGTTAAACGAATTTGAAAAATACTCCGGGTTGATCGGATCAAGTGAATTTTTGGATTGGTTGTCTGAGATGAAATTCACATTGGATGAAAAATCCCAAAATGGATTGGATTTGGGGGCTTTTCGGTGATTCCATGAGACTGTAACTTTATTGCGCTTGTCGTTGGTAGGAAAACCATTATTGAATTGCTGAAAACCCAAAGACAAGCGGCCATTGTATGCATAGCGTTTGGCATAATCGAGGTCATTGCGCAAACCCCAAGATCCGCGGCTGTATAAATTTGCATAAACGGAGGTCTGATAATGGTCATTGATCGGAAAATACCAACCGAGGTTTTGAAAACCAAATCCGTAGGTAGACAATGGAATAAACTCGGGAAACAAAAGTCCGGACGTACGTTCTTTTTGATTGGTCGGAATAAAAGCAAAAGGAAGACCAAGCGGTGTTGGGATACCGGATACCCACAAGTTCATAGGGCCCGTAACAATGCGTTCATTTGGCACGAGAACACCTTTGCTTAGCTGAAAATGATAGTGCGGCTCTTCAAGATCGCAAGTCGTTAGAATGCCTTGACGCAGATGAAGCTCTTTGTTGGTTTGTCTTTTAGCAGTACCCATTCGAAAATAGAATTCATCTTGCTTTATTGCCAAGGCCTTGATGTACGCTTTTTGGGTTTTGTAATTCATGCGCAGCGTTTCGCAGCGAATGGTCTCGGTACCTTCGGTAAGTTCGGGGAATTCAACTTTCGCATTTGTGCTATCCAATCTATAGCTCGCCTCAACAATACTGGAGTCGATATCAATTCGTATGTAGCCTGCTTTTATCGAAAAGCCCTCACTCTGAACTTCTGCGTTGCCATATAGATAAATGCGCCGATTGGGAACGTCGTGAACAATTTGCTCACTTGCACGGTAAGTTACCACTTGATTTAAGCTTTCGCCATTCACATAAAGGGTATCTTGCGCTGTAACCATTCCATTTGCCCACATTATTAACAATGCAGCGAAGAAAAGTTGTAAAAAGCGCTGGTTTGTGCTCAAGTTGCTTACTTAGATTTGTAATATGCAGGAAAAACGTACAAAGCTACCAATTTTCAATGGCTTGCAAAAGAACGCAGTTACCGTCATTTTATTGGGTGTGCTGGTGCTGTGTTGTAAAAGCCCCATTTGGTCCCAAAGCAGTAAGATCAAAACGGTGGTCATCGATGCTGGTCACGGTGGACACGACCCAGGTTGTCATGGCGCACACAACAACGAAAAAGAAGTTTGTTTATCGATGGCCTTGAAACTTGGCGCGCTGATCAAAGAGCGTTACCCGGAAATCAAAGTCATCTATACGCGCACCACTGATGTTTTTGTAGAACTCGCTGAACGCGCCAACATTGCCAACCGCAACAATGCTGACCTTTTCATATGTATTCATGCCAATGCCGGTAGCACCACCGCTTATGGTTCAGAAACTTATGTACTGGGCTTGCATCGTACTGATGCCCAACAAAAAGTAGCAGAACGCGAAAACGCGAGTATTTCATTAGAGGACGACAAAGGTGCTAAATACCGTTCTTATGACCTCACACCCGATGGGATTATCGCTTTGCAATTTCAATTAGCGGTTTTTCACCGTCAATCCATACTTTTTGCAGAGATGCTCCAAAAAGAGTTCAAACGAATTGGCCGCTATGACCGGGGCGTCAAACAAGCAGGGTTTTTAGTCCTATATAAAACGACAATGCCAAGCGTCTTGATTGAAACCGCCTTCTTACCAAACCCAACTGAAGAAAAACTCATCGGGACAGCTGAAGGTCAACAAAAAATGGCGCAAGCAATGTTTCAGGCATTTGTCAATTACAAAAATGCCACTGAGGGGAAAACTGTTGTCGGCGGCACAACCCAACCAACGCTCACTACCGAAGCTAAACCGACCGAAAACCCCAACGTAAAACCCGTAGATTTACCTAAAGAGGTGCAAAAAGAGCAAGGATTGGTATTTAGGGTACAAATCGAAACCTCAAACAAACCGCTGGCCTTGAAATCCAGTCATTTTCAAGGTATGGAAATATTTGAATATCAAGACAATACGCTATACAAATACTGCGCTGGTGTCTTCCCCAATGACTTACAAGGTGCCAAAAATTATAAAAACGAATTGATTCAGAAAGGCTTTTCGCATGCATTTGTAGTTGCTTTCCTCGATGGAGAACGCATCAGTATTGAAAAAGCGATTAAATTAGCAGAAAAAAACTAGCTTGAAATTCTCCAAAGAAATCAAAGCCGCGCTCATTGCGCTATTAGCCATCGTAATCCTCATTACTGGCATTAACTTCCTCAAAGGCAATAGCTTTTTTGGTGGAGATGAAGTTTATACGGCTTATTTCCCTAATTCTGGCCAACTGATGGTTTCCTCGAATGTCACCTTAGACGGCGTTGAAATCGGCAAAGTTTTAAGCATCAAATCCAATCCGACCGGAGACTCCTTGCACAAAGTCAAAATGACTTTTAATATCCACAATTCTGACATTCGTTTGCCCAAAGGAACCTTCGTTGAAATTGGTTCATTAGACTTTTTTACCAAAGCCCTCATCGTACATCTACCAACCGCCGGAAACGGAAGTTTCTACAAAGCAGGTGCAACCATACCCGGTAGGGTGTCTGTTGACATCGTAACCCAAGTCAAGGCTTATGCAGACCCCATCTCTCAGAAACTTCAAACCATGATGCTTTCTGTTGATAAAATGGTTGGTTCTTTAACATCATTTTGGGACACGACAGCTACCTCTGAACTTGAAGGCAGCCTCAAACAAGTCAAACTCACCATCAAAAAATTAGGCAATGTAGCCGATGAACTACAAGGTTTTGTGGCAGCCGAACGCATGCAATTTGGTAAAATCTTGGACAACGTAGAGGCAATTACTCTCAACCTACGCAAAAGCAACGATCAAATTACAGGTATTGTTGGCAATGCCAGAAAAATTACCGATGAACTCGTTACCGCTGATTTCAAAGGCACCATTCTCGAGGCACAAACAACGCTCAAAAAATTCAACATGGTTTTGTCTGAAGTAGAAAAAGGCCAAGGCACACTCGGCAAACTCATCCACGACGACAAACTCTACGCTGAGCTTGTTGCCACCAATAATGACCTTCAAAATCTCGTCACCGATCTCGAGGCGCACCCAGAGCGTTATGTGCACCTCTCACTCATTGGCGGCAAAACCAAAGGCTTACAACTTTCAAAGAAAAACGAGGACAAGCTCAATCAACTCTTAGATAGCTTGCCTGAATAAATGTAAACCATGCAACAACTCATCTTTGGCGTCATCACGCTTGCAAGTTTTGGATTCTTCGCATTCAATCTCCGCAAAATAGCGCAAAACATCCACATGGGTCTGCCGCTAGACCGCACCGATCGCAAAGCAGAGCGTTGGCGCACCATGTTACTTGTCGCGCTCGGACAAAAAAAAATGTTTACGCGCCCAATTCCTGCACTTCTACATTTGGCGTTATATGTCTCTTTCGTTATTACCCAAATAGAGCTCATCGAAATTTTAGTCGACGGCATCAGTGGTTCTCATCGCTTTTTTCAAGATAGCCTGGGTGGCTTTTATACCTTCGTTATCAGCTTTATCGAAATCTTATCCGTGTTGGCTTTTGCTGCAACCATCTTCTTTCTTGCACGTCGCAATATGCTGAAATTACCGCGTTTCAACATGAAAGAACTCGTTGGCTGGCCCACACAAGATGCCAATCTTATTCTTGTATTTGAACTCATTTTAATCAGTTTCATCTTTACCATGAACGGCGCAGACGAGGTCTTGCAATCCTATGAGGGCCATTCAAATGGTTTTGCGATTAGTTCTTGGCTAGGGCCCCTATTATTCGACGCAAAGAGCAATCACACCCTACATATCCTAGAGCAAGTTGGTTGGTGGGGCCATATCCTCATGGTTTATACTTTCATGAACTACTTGCCCTATTCTAAGCACTTGCATATTTTCATGGCCTTCCCGAATACCTATTATTCTAAATTAGAGCCAAAAGGACAATTTTCAAACATGCAAAGTGTGACCAACGAAGTCAAACTCATGTTGGACCCCAATGCAGATCCATACGCCGCACCAGCAGCTGATGACGTACCGTCTCGCTTTGGTGCAAAAGACGTCACCGACCTCACTTGGAAGAACCTCATGGATGCGTATAGCTGTACCGAATGTGGGCGCTGTACTTCTGCTTGCCCAGCTAATACGACTGGCAAATTGCTCTCGCCACGTAAAATCATGATGGATACCCGAGACCGCATGGTAGAACTAGGCGATTTCAAACGCAAAAACGGTGCAGACGCCGAAGATGGCAAAAGCCTATTGGGATCATACATTTCAGAAGAAGAGCTCTGGGCTTGCACCAGCTGCAATGCTTGTGTTCAAGAATGTCCTGTAAATATTGATCCACTGTCCATTATCATGGACCTTCGCCGCTTTCTGGTCATGGAAGAATCAAAAGTTCCTACCGAGCTTACCGGCATGCTGACCAACATAGAAAACAATGGTGCACCATGGCAATTTGCGCAAACTGAGCGCATGAATTGGGCACAAGAAGATTAAGAAATTAGACGCAACATGAGTATACAAGTACGCACAATGGCCGACATGATGGCCTCCGGAGAAAGCCCAGATATCTTGTTTTGGGTAGGTTGCGCTGGCTCTTTTGATGATCGCGCAAAAAAAATCACAAAAGCGCTCGTCAAAATTCTGAACCATTGCAAAGTCAACTTTGCCGTGCTCGGAGCTGAGGAAAGTTGCACCGGAGACCCTGCAAAAAGAGCAGGCAACGAATTCACCTTCCAAATGCAAGCGCTCATGAATATTGAGTTGCTCAATGGCTATGAGGTCAAGAAAATTGTAACTGCTTGCCCCCATTGTTTCAATACACTTAAAAACGAATACCCTGGTCTAGGAGGCACTTATGAAGTCATCCATCATACGCAACTCATCCAAGACCTCATCAATACGGGTAAACTGACACTCGCCGATAACGGCACATTCAAGGGCAAAAAAATTACTTTTCACGATCCGTGTTACCTCGGGCGCGCCAACGATGTCTACGAAGCACCGAGGGCACTTATTGAAAAATTAGACGCCGCCTTGGTAGAAATGAAGCGTTGTAAAACCAATGGCTTGTGCTGTGGTGCAGGTGGCGCGCAAATGTTCAAAGAAGCCGAAAAAGGCAACAAAGAAATTAATATTGAACGCACCGAAGACGCCATTGAAACGCGTGCAAGCATTATTGCAACCGGTTGCCCCTTCTGCAACACCATGATGACAGACGGCGTCAAGCACTTTGAGAAAGAGGAAGATGTTAAAGTTATGGATATCGCTGAACTGATTGCCAATGCCGCAGATCTCTGATATTTTAGCGCATTTTACGCCAACTTGCCGGGTTTGGGTTTTCATCGGACAGCGCAAGCTTGATCCCACCGAAGAAGCCTGGGCCAACGAACAGCTCTCGTCTTTTACTGCAACTTGGCAAACACATGGCAAAGCGATGAACGCCAATGGTTTTGTATTTGCCCAAAACGCCTTGGTTCTTGTTGCCAACGAAGACGGCGTCAAAGCATCGGGCTGCTCCATGGATAAAATCAATCACCTTGTGAAGCAAATGGGCTCAGTACTCGGCATCGATTTCTTCAATCGCATGAACACACTCGTCTGGGACAACAATACTTGGCAACTCAGCACCTTCTCACTCACAGAAACCCGCAAAACCGTTTCTGCAATGACACAGGTGTTAG